>JAOUKJ010000304.1 GCA_029882675.1 Cyclobacteriaceae bacterium | reverse complement strand
ATCTGCTTTTGCACTGGATTCCAATTCACGCACTGACTCCTCCACTTTAGTGATGTATGAATAATCCTTATCCTTAAGCCATTCAACAAAAGCACTGTAATCTTTATCAGTGAGCCTAAAATCACGTGCAGCAGGGATGTTCTCATGCGTGGCATAAAATTCATTGGCATACATAAAAATAATCCCGCTAAAAACCAGTTTGGAAGTAATTGGCGCCATATATTCCATATCAAGCGATACGTCGGGCGCCAGGCCACTACCATCATAAACCATACGCCCATTTTGCGTTTTGAACTTTATCTGAAGCGAATCCGGTATTTTTTCCGCATGGCCAAACTTATCCCGATGGGAATAATCAATTGCCTGAATACACCGACCACTTGGGATATAGTATTTTGCCGTGGTTACCTTTAGCTGTGAATTATAGGTGAGCGGTCGGGTTGTTTGCACAAGACCTTTCCCAAATGTTTTTCTACCCACTAATAGTCCCCGGTCGTAATCCTGAATGACACCGGAAACAATCTCTGCGGCGGAAGCGCTACCTTCATCGGTAAGCACAATAAGTGGTATCTCAATGTCGCCCGGGTTATTAAGGGCTTTATATGTTTTATTCCATTCCTTTATTTTCCCCTTAGTTGAAACCACTTCACTACCCTTTGGGATAAAAACATTACTAACATTTACGGCTTCACTAAGCAGGCCTCCGGGATTGCCCCTTAAATCGAGAATTATATTTTTGACGCCCTTCATTTTCAAATCCAGCAGAGCATCTTTTACTTCCCTACCTGCACCCACAGTAAAGTCTTCCAATTTGATATAGCCGGTAAGGTCATTAACCATTCCAAAATAAGGCACATTACTGATTTCAATTTTTTCCCTCTTTAAATGGAAAGTCAGCGGTTCTTTCACCCCTGTTCTTTTAATTATCAGGGAAACATCAGTACGTATCTGTCCTTTTAACAACTTACTGACCGTTGACACAGACGTGCCCTCGATGTCCACTTCATCAATTTTAATTATTTCATCGCCCACTTTTAATCCTGCACGGTGGGCGGCAAATCCTTCATAGGGCATGGTGATAAAAACACGTCCTTTTATATTGCTGATCATCGCCCCAATACCGGCATATTGGCCGGTTGTCATGGTTCGAAACGATTCAATTTCTTCTTCAGGGATATAACTGGTATACGGATCAAGGGAATGCAACATGGCATCGATCCCTGTCTTTACAAGGTCGGCGGGATCAATTTCATCGACATAATAAGCATTAACCTCTTTAAATAAAGTTGCAAAAATATCAAGGTTCTTAGCTATTTCGAAGTATTTCTCATTAGGTGAGGCAAAGGCCAGTATAATGACCGGGATACTCAGAAGGGTAAATAATCTCAGCTTGTTTTTCATTTTTTCTTAGTTCAACCCGCTATATCTCACTAAAACGTTGAAGCGCCTGCAAAAGTTTTTTCTCAATGGAGGAGTAAGATAATATTTCTTTTCCTACGAATACGAAAATTACATCAAATTTTTTACCATCCTTGTTTGAAAACTTATTTAGTCGGTAAATTTCTTTGGATCGCCTCTTAATTAAATTACGGTCTGTAGCTTTTTTGAAATTTCTTTTTGGGACAGAAAAGAGTATTCTGTTATGAGGCGCTTCGCTATTGGGAATATAAAAGACCTTAAAGGGAAAAATAAAAAAAGACCCACCGTCAGCGAATAACCTTTCAATGGTCTTCTTGCCGGTAAGTCTTTCTGATTTCTTAAATGTAAAGGGCGCCATATTGCATAATTAAGCAACCGGTCCCGTAAAATTATTTGTGTGGCTTTTCGTCAGAAACTGTTAGCTTTTTTCTTCCTTTAGCTCTCCTTCTTGCTAATACAGCCCTTCCACTTACTGATGCCATTCTTGCTTTGAATCCGTGTTTGTTCGTTCTTTTTCTACGGGAAGGTTGAAATGTTCTTTTCATCTGCTTGTTTTTTACTTTTTATTTTTGTGTCCCATCAAAACAGGGCTGCAAATTTAGTGACCTTTTTAATATATACAAATTGAATGCACTTATTTGTTAAAAGTCTGTTGAATTTATTAATTAATTTCCTTCAGAACGTCTCTGGCCTGGCTCAATTCGAGTCTGGGGCCAAACTGTGCCACTACCCTGGAAGAAGCCAGGCTGGCCAGCTTACCTGCACCTGCGTAGGTGTGTCCGTTTGTGATTCCAAACAGAAAAGCGCCTGCAAACATATCTCCTGCCCCATTGGTATCCAGGGCCTTTGTTTTATATGGCTCAATATCAATAAATGTATCGCCGTCGTAAATTACAGCGCCATTGGAACCTTGTGTGATCACAAAATGCTTCGCCACCTTTTTCAACTCCTGACGGGCTTCTTCAAGGCTTTCAGAATTGGTATAAAGCATAGCTTCTTCTTCATTACAAAACAACAGATCAACACTGGCTCCTACAACTTCAGTCATCTCGTCCTTAAAATATTTCACCATACTTGGATCCGAAAAGGTCAGCGCTACCTTTACTCCATTCGCCTCCGCCACCTTCTTGGCCTTTTTCATTGCCTCTCTGCCATTTTCAGAAGTAATCAGGTATCCTTCAATATAGAGGTATTCAGCCTCACACAACCGGAGTTCGTCAATTTCCGAAGAAGAGAAATCTGCTGTTATCCCTAAAAAAGTATTCATGGTTCGTTCGGCATCAGGAGTAACCATCACAAGACATTTGCCGGTGACACCTGCTGGCAAAGTGCTTCCTTCAAGGTTACTAGCCACACCATTACTTTTCAGGTCTTTTTGGTAAAACTGTCCTTCCTCATCGTTGGCCACCTTGCAGGAATAGAAACTATTCCCACCAAACTGGCTCACCGCGATGATGGTATTCGCCGCAGATCCACCACATTGCATCTTGCCTTTTTCCCGATTTATACCACTAAGCAATACGGCCTGCCTTTCTTCCTCTACCAGCGTCATCAATCCTTTTTCAATTTCATTTTCTGCGAAGAATTGGTCATCGACCTCAACCTCAATATCAACCAGGGCATTGCCTATGCCGTAAACATCGTATTTTTTCACTTTACTGTTCTTTAAATTTTAAATGCGGGGCAAAAATAAAGGAGAATCCACAGGGATAAAACTATTTGCCAAAATGTTTCACTGACGAATCACTTCAATCGCCCGGTCAGGATAATCAGTAATCAATCCATCTACTCCCATTTCCAACAGAACTTGCATCTCCTTTTGGGTGTTTACAGTCCATGGAACCACTTTTAATCCTCGATTTTGTAAACCCGCTACGGCCTTTTTTGTGAGGAGTTTGTAATAAGGACTGTATATCTGCGGATCAAACCCCAATGTTTTAATTTGACTTTTCCAGCTTTTTACACTGGCCGTAAGGAAAGATAGTGTGTAGTCGCCATAGGTCGTTTTCCAATACGTCAATATTCGCGGATCAAATGATTGTATTATAATCCTGCTTTTGGGAACATCCTTTATGACTTGTTGGACGAGCGCGGAAAACTCGTGTGGCTGAGGATGAAACGTATTATCTGTAGAGGGACTTGCTTTAAGTTCTATATTATAAATAATATCCGGATTGAGTCCTGATGATTCAACCGCTTTAATAACATCCTCAAGTAGTGGTTTATATGCTGTCAATTTTACCTGCTCAGGAAAATCAGGATTTACCATGCCGCCACAGTCGCATTTTTTTATTTCATCATAGGTCATCTCATAGATGTTATATGATTTATCCCCGGGCCTGATCACCTCTCCTTCGACACCTGTACAGATCTTCCCTGAGATCCATGTATCATGTGACACCACCACTTTTTTGTTTTTCGAAATGACAACATCAAGCTCAATCGTATTTACGCCAAGCTTGATTGCATGTAAAAAGCCTGGAATAGTGTTTTCCGGATAGAGCCCGCGGGCTCCCCGATGACCCTGAATTTCGACTTGAGCAAACACTGTAGCGGGCATGAGGAATATTACCAAAATGAAATTACAAAAAAGAACAGTCCGGCCTTTCATTATCTTTGATTTATTTCTTCACTTTCTTCACCTCACCCTATGGGACAGGGAATATTTTGCAGGTAGTTAACCTACACTGATTTCCAGCAACCCATCATGCGCAAAATATTGTGAGGCCACTTGTTTGACATCTCCTGCTGAAATATTTTTTATTGCTTTGACCTTTTCACTGAAGAAGTCGTACGAAAGTCCATTGAAATACAGGAGTTTGAAAAGTGAAGCCAGGGCGAAGGGCGAATCGATGGATGTGAGAAAACTTCCAATCATAAAATTCTTCACCAGTGCGAGTTCATCTTCCTCAATGCCGTTTTCTGACAGGTTTTCCATTTCCCGAAATACTTCCGCAATAGCATCCTCTCGGCTTTCCTTGATCACATCCGCACCAATATTAAGGTATGACTGGTGTCCCATATGCACAATTCTACTATACACCCCATAGGTATACCCTTTTTCTTCCCGCAGGTTTTTCATTAGCCTGGATCCAAAATAGCCACCCAAAATTTCATTCACCACAGATATCTTATGAACATCGGGGTGATTGCGTCCAGGCATATGCGAACCTATACGAATCGAAGTTTGAACAGCCTCATCAAGTTCCTGATATACAGGTGTAAAGTCACTGACAAACTTATGACTGGCTGACTTCACTTCATCATTTACTTCTACACTCCCCAGATATTTTTGGATCATATCACACTCTCTGGAGGAAACCACTCCACTCGCGATAACCACAAAGGGCGCGCCCTTGATGTTTCCTTTAAGAAAATCAAACAGTGCAGCCCGTTCCAACGCATCAATATCAGATTCCTGGATGTTGTACCCGTATGGGTAATCTGCCCCAAACAAGCGCTCTTTAAATAACCTGTCGGCAAGGAAAGAAGTCTTTTTTAAATTAACCTGTAAATTGCTAAGCTGTATTTTCTTTTCTTTCTCCAGTTCCTCCTGGCTAAAAACCGAATCAGTTATTAAATGAACCAGCAATGCCAGTATATTTTCAAGGTGTTCATTCAATACATATACTGTCAGTGAAAGCCGGTCATTACCTGAAGAAAACTCTGTAAAAGCCCCATATTGCTCAAAGTACTCATTAATGGCAGCGGATGAATACCTGGTTGTTCCTCTTTTCAGCATTTTTGCGGTAAAAAACGACAATCCCGGTGATTTTTCCTGCCATTTACCCGCTTCAAAAACCAGCTCCAAATTGATTACATGCTGATCTCCTTTATTGATAAAATAAAAAGGACAATCATTTCCCAAATCAACCTTTTCCGGTTGTTGTATTTCCAGGGAATCAATAAGTTTAAATGGGGGCGGCGTAACTCTGTTAAGCATTATTCTACTACTGTCTCGTCATTAGCAGAGGTATCTTCAAAATTGATAGCCAGTGTAAACCTGAGTGTTTCGGCCAGTGGGTGATCTTTTTCCCGCGGTACAAGGTAGGCAAAGTCTATCCCAAACATTTGATATCTTAGCCCCAAACCCATGGTTAAGTATTTCCGGTTGCCCTTTGTTTCATTTTCCATGAAATAGCCTATTCTTCCTGCAAAGCTATCA
>JAOUKJ010000303.1 GCA_029882675.1 Cyclobacteriaceae bacterium | reverse complement strand
ATGGATATATAATCGATGTGAATGGCCTGGTTACCTCCGGTGTGTTTCAGTGTAATACTAACCGTTTTTGATGAAAAGGGTCTCACTTCATTAAAGTTTATTTCAGTTTCGGAAACGGCCATCTCACCGGCTGATATTTTTGTTTCGGTGGCATCTTGCGCTTCCGGGAGCTTGGGCGTGAGTAAGTATTTTTCAAGGCTGTTTAGCTCCGGTGAACCTCCGCGGTTACCACATCCGGCCGCAATATACAGGATATTCCCGGCTTTGATCACCTGTGTACCATGGCGTCCTGTAACCAGCGGAGGCATCGTACGCCACTGGCCGGTATTTATGTTGAGTGCTTCAACGTCACTGTGGGCTTTTACCTGGCTTCCGCTTTCTCCGCCTATAACAATAAGTTCATCCTGATGTGCGGCTACTGTACAACCGGCACGTTGTGTGGGAATATCTCCTGTCCCCTCAGGCAGGGTCATCCACACCCCTGTCTTAAAATCATAAACATCGGTTTCACCAATCGTGGCCTCAAAACCTTTGCCCTCAAAGCCCGATTTGCGGCCTCCCGTTACGATAAGTTTGTTGTTGACAACTGCTGTTTGCAGGTGGTCGCGTGAACGTGGCGCGTCTGGCAGTTTGTTCCAGCGATTCGTGGAGGGATCATACTCATCCAGCCACGAGACCCATCCGGAAGTATGGCCATTGACAATACCGCATACGATATAAATTTTATCGTTGTATACCGTAACACCTGCTGCACCACGCCGACGGTTTGCCGGTACTTCAGGCCCCACCGTCCAATGGTCTTCCAACGGATTATAAATATAGATATGTGATAAAGGGAGCTCGAAGGGCCATTTGCCGGTAAGGCCACCCATCACATAGATGAGTCCCTGCCAGCTTACTGCCTGAAAATGGTGCATTTCAACCGGAGGAGTACTGCCTTTTGACCAGGTATTGGTGGCCGGATCGTATATCTCTAGTTGTTTCATTCCGCGTCCCCCAAGCAGGTAAAGCTTGTCACCCGCTTTTACGAACGCATTTTCCGATCTGTTGGTAGGTGAATTTTCACATTTTACAGTACTCCAATTTGTTTTTTGTGCTAAAGAAAGGCCAAAGGTCAATAAAAGAACCGTAGCTAAAGATAACATACGAATCATAAGAAAGGATTTTTTATATTTTGTAAGTAACATTTTTATTACCAGTAGATATGCGCTGGTTTTTCAGCTCAAATATCTCAAATTAATACTTTAAAACAATAGTTTTTTAAAAGCCTGCACCTGCGTAACAACAATGCCATTTTAATCAACAAATTTATAAGTGATGGATAAAAGCATGAAAGAAAGTTTTATGCCCAATTTTTCGGGATATAAATTGATTTTGTGTCCAGTTTTCGACAGGTCTTTTACCCCTTTTTACAATAGAAAACTTAAAAATATATCACATCGGGTAAAAATTTGAATAAATATATGTATCTTTGGGTTGTGAAGAAAAGATGATGTCTAGTCAAATTCTTTTTTTTGCGAGAAATTATTATCTATTACAGTAAAAGTTAAATGAAAAAAGGAAAAGTAAAATTCTTTAATAACTCAAAGGGATTTGGGTTTATTAAGCCTGATGATTCAAGTGAAGATGTTTTTGTTCACGTGAGTGGTCTTATTGATGAAATCCGTGAGGATGATGATGTGGAGTTTGACGTGGCACAAGGAAAAAAAGGATTGAATGCGATTAATGTAAGAATAGTGCAGTAAGTCTGTTCATATAAGTTACATTACAGGATTTAAAGGTCTACCGGTTAAGGGTAGGCCTTTTTTTTTGCATGATACTGTATAGAAAAATGGGGAAAGGAGTTTGTGAAATCGTAGATTCATCATTAATTTAAGCATTGATGGATTGGTGTGGTATGTTTTTATTTTCAGTCTGCTATATTTAAGCCTTTATTTAACCTGACTATTATGAACCGCAATTATTTTATCGTTGGACTGATCATGTTTGTCTTTTTTGTGATCTCCTTTTTAACCAATATAATGGGGCCTCTGGTACCTGCTATTATTGAAGATTTTGATCTCAGCCTTACCCTTGTGGCCATATTGCCCTTTGCTTTTTTTGTAGCCTACGGTGTTTTTTCGATTCCTTCCGGAGTGCTGGTAGAGCGCTATGGAGAGCAGAAAGTCATGGTTTGGGCCTTTTTTATGTCTTTTATCGGAGCGCTCTCCCTTGCGCTGTTCCCCAATTATTTGATGGCTATCCTCTCGCTGTTTTTTATAGGTACAGGGATGGCCATGTTACAAGTAGCCATCAATCCCCTGCTTCGCACAGCAGGGGGGGAGGAGCATTTTGCGTTTAATTCTGTCATGGCCCAAATGTTATTTGGGCTGGCATCTTTTCTAAGTCCGCTGGCCTATACCTACCTGGTCACCAATCTGGATGATAAAGCCGGAGCTTCTAATTTTTTACTGGATAGTCTGGCCCGTGTGGTGCCGGAAAACCTTTCCTGGGTATCGATGTACTGGCTTTTTGCCCTGATTTCACTGATCATGGTTGTTTTAATCAAATTTTCAAAACTCCCCCGGGTGGAACTCAAAGAAGATGAACGAGTCGGAAAATGGAGTACCATCGTAGGTTTGATAAAAAGGCCGGTGATTATACTCTACTTTCTGGGTATTTTCTTTTATGTAGGCTCAGAACAAGGGGTAAACAATTGGGTGTCTGAATTCCTGCAAACCTACCATGGCGCTGATCCACTCACGGTAGGAGCAACGGTGATTTCCCGCTTTTGGGGACTAATGACATTAGGTACGCTGCTCGGATTATTGCTTTTGAAACTTATTGATTCACGATATGTTCTCATCGGTTTTAGTGCTGCGGCGATTGTGAGCCTTACTGTTGCCCTTTTTGGTGGTCTGGATGCTGCGGTCATTGCTTTTCCACTGGTGGGCTTTTTTGCCTCGGTGATGTGGTCTATATTGATTTCCCTCTCACTGAATTCTGTCGCAGAACACCATGGTACAATCGCCGGCGTGCTCGTGACCGGAATCGTTGGCGGGGCCGTTTGGCCGCTGATTATCGGTTCAATAGGAGATGTCTTCGGGTTAAAGACCGGGATGTTACTGCTTTACATATCCCTGGGATACATTCTCTCTGTCGGCTTTTGGGCCCGGCCACTGGTCACGAATAAAACTGTAAACTGGAACAAAAATAATGAAGATAAATAAATGGATTACATAGGTATAGACTTAGGGGGAACGAATGTACGGGCCGGGCTGATCAGGGGAAAGCAGATGTTGAGTAATGCCGCCACACGGATTAATTCAAAGGGATCTGTTGAGGAGGTTTTTGAGCAAATTTATAGTGTGATTGACCAGTTGGACCGGGAAAAAGTAGCGGGAATAGGAATCGGGGTTCCCTCTGTTGTAAATGTAGAAAAAGGGATTGTATATGATGTGCAAAATATTCCCTCCTGGGTGGAAGTACCTGTGAAGGATACCCTGGAACAAAAATATGGTTTACCTGTAGCCGTGAACAACGATGCCAATTGTTTTGCCATGGCTGAATATCATTTTGGAAAAGGGCAGGGGAGCCGGTCAATGGTCGGCATGATTGTGGGAACCGGTATTGCCGGGGGCATCATTATTAACGGTAAACTTTTTGAAGGGGCTAACTGTGGGGCAGGGGAGTTTGGTATGATTAATTACCTGGACAAGTATTTTGAGTATTACGCCTGCGGACAATTTTTTGATCATGTCTACGGGGTAAAGGGAGAGGATATTGCCGAAAAAGTAAAACGGGGTGATGAAGAGGCTATTCGTATTATGAATGAACTGGGAACACATATTGGCAAAACCGTGGAGGCCGTATTGTATGCCTACGACCCTGAGATTATCGTCCTCGGTGGATCGGTGAGTAAGTCTTATCCTTTGTACAAAGCGGCGCTTTGGAAAGCACTGGAAGGCTTTGCTTTTTCCCCCGTTGTGAAAAACCTGAAAATCGAAGCCTCCGCATTGGAGGATCCGGGTATTTGGGGCGCAGCAGCGCTTAATCTGGAATAGCTTAAAAGATTTAGATTGCCGGATTGGTGTTTTTTTCTGGTATTTTACCTGTACGATGCCTATGTTTGAGCGCCAATTAAAAGAGACCAAAAGAAAATAGTTATGTATCAGCTGAAATATTTTATTCTTGCCTTTTATGTATTGCTTTTTGTTCCGTTAAAAGCACAAAAACAACAATATTCAGACCTTCGTGAAGCCTTGTTTTCCGGTCGCCAGCTTTCGGGAAACAATGGCCCGGATAATGTGAAGTGGATCGACGGAGGAAAGCGTTTTTCATACACGGCTAATGCAGGTACGGCAAAAGAGATAAGGGCGTTCGATCCGGTAGCTGGTAGTGATGTGTTACTGTTTTCTACCGAAGGCATGACCTTTCCCGGAACAGAAACACCATTCAATTACCGGACATTCCAATGGGCGGGCAACTATCAATACCTGCTTTTTCAAACCAATTTCCAATCTGTATGGCGTAATTCAGGTGTTTCTGATTACTACTACTTTTCCATGGCTGATAAAACACTGAAAAGGGTAGCCCAGGGTGCTTATACCGCAGAGGTCTCACCGGATGGAAAACTTGTAGGTATAGAGCGGGAAGGAGATTTGTATATTTTTAATTTCGAAACAGGAAAGGAAACCCGGCTGACATCAGATGCTGAAAAGGCCTATTATAACGGAAGGTTTGGATGGGCATATGAAGAGGAATTCGGGCTGGTTCAGGCCTGGAAATGGTCTCATGACTCAAAATATATCGCTTTTTGGCAGTCCGATGAACGCAATGTGCCGGTGTATCAGATTACCGATTATGAAGCAAAACAACCGGAATACCATCATATTCCCTATCCGAAAGTGGGTGATACCAATCCCGCAGTACGAATAGGTGTGATTGATGTGGCTAAGGAAAGTAAACAATGGATGGACGTTGAAATAGCGGGCGGGTATGTGCCCCGGTTGTACTGGACCTCCCAACCCGGACAGCTGGCCATTGTACATTTGAATAGGGAGCAAACCCACCTCAGCCTGTATTTTAGTGATGCGTCTACGGGCAGTTCCCGGAAGGTCTTGGAAGAAAAGTCTGATGCGTGGATAGACGTGTTTGATTTTTTTGCAGGTATTATGGACTTCTTTTTCTTCCCAAAAGACGCTGAATCATTTTTCCGGATATCTGAGCAGGACGGGTGGAACCATATCTACCACTACGGATATGATGGCAAACTGATAAATCAGGTAACAAAAGGGGAATGGGAAGTAACCCGTGTTGAAGCAGTAAACAGCAGTAAAAAAACGATATATTATACATCTACCGAAGAGTCCCCAACCGAAAGGCATTTGTATTCGATTGATTTTAAAGGAAAATCAAAGAAGAAACTCACCCGTGAGGAGGGGCGCCACAGTCTGGATGTCTCTGAAGAGGGCACTTTCTATCTCGATTCCTGGTCTAATGTCAGTACACCTACACAGGTACAACTCTGGTCTTCAAAGGGTAAATTGATAAAGACCTTTGAGGACAACGGTGCCGTGAAAAAATTTGTTTCCAGCCACTTTTATG
>JAOUKJ010000302.1 GCA_029882675.1 Cyclobacteriaceae bacterium | reverse complement strand
CCTTTATCGCGGTTCCAATATCAGGTTTATCCGTTCTACAATGTCCTGCAAATGATATTTACTCAGCGTATCAGCCGTCCGTCCGGCAGCTGATTGCGCAGAGCGATGTAGCTGCACAAGCTCAGCCCGGGCCATGGCTCCTACATCCGATCCGGACTTGATCAGTTTGCCCAACAACTCAATGTGGTTGCGTTGCAGGTTTCGGCGGTAAGCGTCAATGGTTCTGCCACCTGCCAGCTCAGACCATATCCCGGATCTCAGGTCACTGAACAACTGCGTAATCTGATAGGCATTTCTGCCATTAATAGCCCCGTTCTCCACGACCCTTTTTAAGCGGTCTTCATTTAATAAACGTTGTAAGCCAAAATGCTGCAGGCCTTCAATCTTCTCAACAACACCGTCATTTGATATTTTAGCAAGAATGTTTTTGTCTAAAAGCCATTGTGGTGTAGTAAATACATGTTCATTGAGAAAACGAACTGCATCCGCCTGTAAGGGAGTTGGCACATGGGTATGTACTTCCCCGGCCTGGTCGTAGGTTTTGTTGAAGGTATATACGCCACCAACATTCGTTGCGACATGGCCAATATACCTCCGGAACTGACCAATGACCTGATTGTACAATTCATCCAAATCGTCATAGTCTTTTCCATCTTCCCGGGTCCACTCGATGAGGTTGGGCACAATGCGTTTCAGGTTAGCCAGGCCATATGCACTGGCTTTCATGGCGTTATCACCCAGATCCTCTGTCTGTGCTGTCGGATCAATGCCATTAGCAAATCCAAACCGGTACATGTTGTCGTCTTCGTGTGCGCGTATCCAGGCATGCAGGGTTTCCTTTTCCTCATCGGGAGTGGTCGCTGAAGGAATGGGTTTGTAAGCCCAGCGGATAGCATGTTTGTCATAAATACCGATACCCGGCATCAGGACTACTTCTTTGTCTTCAGGTTGGGCAATATAGTTAAAGCGGGCATAGTCCATAATGGAAGGAGCCGTACCCATGGTTTTCGTAAAAGCAGCCGACCGCAGCGAATCCACCGGGTATGACCAGCTTGCGCCCATGTTATGGGGTAATCCAAGGGTATGCCCCACCTCATGTGCCGAGACGAAACGTATGAGTTCGCCCATGACCTCGTCTTTGAACTTTACACTTTGGGCTTCCGGGTTTACCGCTGCCGTTTGAACAAAGTACCAGTTTCGCAACAGGTTCATCACATTATGATACCACATGATATCACTTTCTATGATCTCACCTGAACGCGGATCATGGACATGTGGCCCCATGGCATTTTGTATCGTGGTGGTAATGTACCTGATCACCGAATACCTGACATCTTCCGGGCTCCAATCCGGATCTTCTTCTTTGGTTGGGGGATCTTTGGCAAAAATCGCATTTTTAAATCCGGCTTGCTCGAAAGCAATCTGCCAGTCGTCTACACCCTGTTTGATGTACTTTCTCCATTTTTCAGGTGTAGCAGGATCTATATAATAGATAATGGGTTTAATGGGTTCCACCAGTTCCCCCCGTTGGAAGGCCTCGGGGTCTTTGGGTTCCAGGCGCCACCGGGTCACATAACGCCGGGAAGCCGCTTTTTGCTCATCCAGTCCGTAGTCTACCTGACTAACAGAAAAATAGTTTACCCGGCGGTCATATATACGGGGCATCATCGGTTTCACGGGCAGTAATACAAAGGACTGATTTAGCCTTAATGACAAGGTAGCCCCTGCAGCATTGGAGGGCAACTTTGAAGCACTATAGGTGAGAATATGGGTCACCTCAGTATTCAGCGGGTAACTGCGCATGTCGTCAATGATGGATCGCTTCTTATCGACAGACTTGATCTCAAATTGCTTTTTGTTGCGGTCATTGACCGGGCCAATGGCCGGTATTTCTGAAGTGAAGAAATCGTTGACCTCAATGACATAGGATGAAGAGTCTTTCGGCATCGTCTCGATATCAAAGGCATAGATGATGGGCTCGAAATTATTATTTTTCACCGACTGATAGATTGGCTGTTCTTCACTTGCCGTACTGCTGTATGATACATACCTGAGCAGCAATTTATTATTGTGTTTTTGCCAGCGGAATACTTTTGAACTGCCGGCCTTCATGCCAGCCCCACCAAAGCTAAATCCCTCTACGATGCCTGAAATACGGCTTACCGTAAGGATTTCCCTTTCCAGCAGGGAGTCGGGTATCTCAAAATAGTACTTTTCGCCGACCTGATGTACGGTGAACAGACCCTGGTCTGTTTTGGCCTTGTCCGTAATCACTTCGCCGTAGGGTTTGGTGTCGTCTTTTTTATCTTTTTTCTCAGTGGTTGACTGATCTGTTTTCGCTTTGCTTTTTTTCTTTTGTGCGATGGATGGCACCAGGGCCAAATGCACACAAAGCAGGAGGTAAAGTGTTTTTTTAAACATGGTTGTTTGGTAAAAAGTTGGAATATAGCGATATGTTCTATTTACAAAAAAGGCTATTTTTTTATCGTCACCCCGTTGACTACCAGTGCAGCGATACCAATGACCAGTCCGAAAAATTCCCTGGTTTCTTCAACATACATTCTTTCTTTAGACATTTCATCAAATATCTCCGTCTGGTTGCCCGCATTGACCCATTCGATCATACTGGTAAATAAGGTGCCGGCCAGTACCACAAAAATGAGGAGCCCTCCGTAAATAAAATATTTTTTCAACCTCCCCAAAATAGCCATAACACATACCATGGCGGCATAGGCATAGATCACTATCCACATCATGGGATCGGGATCATTGTACTGCACAACAATAAAATAAGTGAAGATCAGGATGAATACAGCGTTGACAATTTTCATAGTTACCGTTTTTTTGGCGCTAATATAAAATAATATTTAGTGATGGGCCCAATAGGGGAAGAAAGAATAGCGAAGAAAGCGGAAAGCATGAAGCCATGTTACAGTGCCGCAAAACTTCGTTACCAAAAGACTTACATAGCTATGGCTATGCTCATTTTTTATGCCTGGTACTCCGACAAAATTTAAAACACCTTACCCGACGCTTAAACGTTGACTTGACAAAAGTGTCAGGCTTAATTTACGGGCGCCCAGTACCTTCATGCTTATTATTCCCTTGCCTTTCGATTTCATCGTTTTCAGAACCTGGTGCACGCTTGGCATATCAGCTTATGGCTCTTTTGGTTTTTCAAGATTGGGGTTGAGTGTTGGCAAAACCAAATGTGCTGAAATGTGCGGTTGGTTTTACTGCATCACGGCATGAAACTTAACGGACAGCTACATGTGTCCGTGCGGAACCCATGCCACTGTTTTTTTGTCAATTTACAGATTTGTTTTGTAAGGAAAAAGGGCCCTGAGGGGTGGGACAATCCTCACATGGCATATGTAGCATGTTGGCGTGTCGTTTTATCCGCCATTTATCCGCCATTACCATAAATTATCCGCCACTTTTCCGCCTTTTCTCAATTTGTATTTAGTTCCTTTCTTTTCACCTATCCTGACCAACACCTTCATTTCCGTTAGTTTTTCCAGGTCACGAGACGCTGTTCTTTCGGAGGTGTCGCAAATCTTTTGATATATGCTGTTTGATATCTGATCGTTTTCTTTTATGTAAATGACAGCTTTAACCTGTCTGTCATTTAGTCCTAATTCCTTTAAATATTTTTCCGTGAATATATCTTTGTATAGGGTTACTGATATACCACCAAATTCTGCTTTGAAACAGGGCTCAGGAAGACCTGCCATAATACATTCATTTACAATACTGATTGTTCCTCTGCCCCACGCCTCTATTAAGCCACCTTTAAAAAATACATCAGCCAATATCGGATTATGTGGACGAGAGGAATGTTTCACTTTTAAATCTTCAATCTGCATCCCATCAGGGAGCCTTCCCTCGTTCCAAATTATGATTTTATCATCATATACACTTATTTGTATTGGCGCCCCGGAATAATCCCGATGTACTATGGCATTGATGATGGCCTCTCTGATGGCTTTATACGGATACTCCCATTTTTCAATACGTTTAATTCCATCATAGACTATAGGTGAAATCAGAAACTTTTGGTCCAATACCTGAAGAACTTTTTCTGCTAAACCAAAAGCATTTCCCTCTACAATTTCCTGGTATCTTAGGTCATCATCAGAACGGCCAAAACGACCTATCTTCACATAAGCATTTACATAAAAACGATTTGGAGTTTTGCCAAATAACAGAATTGCAGACCTTTTAAAAGCCCCATTTTCCATCAACAAAAGATTGTCAAGGATACCTACCAAGTCTTGTTCTTCCTTTATGAAGGGTAACCTTTTGCTATTAAAAGCGCTTCTTTGAAAATCTTCGATTGCAGTTGGATCAATAACATCAAGAGTTGCCCTGTTTTCAACAATATCATCCCATGTTTTTCCACCTTTTTTCAATAAAAAATTATTCAAGGCAGTTCCCTTCAACTCTTGTTTTGTACTCCCGGTTCTATAATGATATTTCCCTTGATATGAAATAGCGATATCATAGGCGGGAACAACTACTTCAATCAGGCATTTTCCATTGGTTTTGACAAGATTAATATCGCATATGATACCCAGGTGGTTTTGTATTTTGTTTGGAAGTTCATCCAATAATTTCTTTTGGTTCTTAATTCCGACAATCTCTCCACGATCATTTTTTCCAATTATTATTCTCCCGCCATTAGCATTGGCAAAACCACATACCCACTTTAGGTATTCATCCCGCCATGACTCTTTCCATTCAATATTTTGCTGTTCCGGCAATTTTATGAGATTAAGTTCCCTACAAATATAAAAATTGAGAGGATAATATTTGGATGGATACCACATAATGAACGCCAACGTGTAGCTACATGCGTCCGGCGGACACATGCAACCTTCCCTTGTCAATTTACGGAATTGTTTTTAAAGAGAAAAGTGGCTTGTGTTCCGGGACAACTCCCGCATGGCGTATGTAACATGTTGTGGAATTATGTTGCATTTAAATTCAGGCGACCCCCTACTGCTCTCAGCACTTTCAATATTGTTTCAAATTGTGGCCTTGCGCCTTCCGATAACGCTTTATAAAGACTTGTCCTGCTTAATCCGGTATCCTCTGCAATTTTTGACATTCCAACAGCCTTGGCTACATGTCCTAGTGCTGTAATTATATCATTTGAGTTTCCTTCTTCAAGAACTGTATCAAGATATGTTTTGATCATTTCATCACTATCAAGATATTCAGCTATATCAAATTTTGTTGCCATTATTCTCGCTTTTTATATTCGTTCCAAATTTTTTTTGCTTTTGCTATGTCTTTATTCTGACTAGCTTTATCACCTCCGTTTATTAAAAGCACTATTTTTCCATCAATGTCTTTAAGATAAACGCGGTATCCCTTTGCATAATGTATTCTCAATTCACTGATTCCCTGTCCCACTGGCTCACAATCTCCAAAGTTCCCACTTTTCTCGATTCTCTGAATTCTGAAGAGGATCTTTGCCTTTGCTTTTAAGTCCTTTAACTTACGTAACCATTTATCAAATTCATCAGTCTTTACTATAGAATACATTCACAAATGTATCCAAATGGATACAGTATGTCAAATATTT
>JAOUKJ010000301.1 GCA_029882675.1 Cyclobacteriaceae bacterium | reverse complement strand
CCGCACGGCACTGGATGGTGCTGTACTGCAAATGATATCACACGGGCTTGTTACGGCCCTCTTCTTCGCCCTGATTGGCATGATTTATGGCCGGACACATACACGCGTGGTAAGTGAAATGCGGGGTTTAATGAAGGTGATGCCCTTCCTTTCAGTGGCTTATGTCATTGCCGGCCTGGCATCGCTCGGTCTGCCGGGCCTGAGTGGTTTCGTGGCCGAACTCGCCATCTTTGTTGGCGCATTCAGTCACCCCGACACCTATCACCGCGTCCTCACCATTCTGGCGGTGTCCACCATTGTTATTGCCGCCGTGTATATACTCCGCGTGGTGGGTCGTATGCTGATGGGTGAAGTAAAAGATGAATCTTATGTAAAACTGACTGATGCCAAATGGCATGAGAAAATAGCTGTCATTACACTTATTGTCTCTATTGCCATTATGGGCATGGCGCCCCTTTGGCTCAGTGATATGATCATGGCTAGTCTGGAGCCAATAATAATCCGGTTGAAATAATTATGAAAAATCATAAACGATAAAATGAGTTTTTCAGACTTTTTATTAATGCGCAATGAACTCCTGCTTGTAGCAGCAGCAGTCATTATATTGATCGCCGATATGTCCTTCTCCGATGAAAACAAACGGGGCTTGTACAATATCTCGCTGCTTACAATGATCATCATTACTGTGCTCGGATTTTTGCCGGCACCATCGGGTAAGCTCTTTGGCGGAATGTATATCACCGGCGATATTTATATCCTGATGAAAAACATCCTGAATATTGCGACGGTCATTGTCCTATTGCAATCGCGCGGTTGGCTTGAAAAGCCCGGACAACAAAAGCGAATGGGGGAATTTATCCTGCTGCTGGTTTCCGTACTCATCGGAATGAGCTACATGATATCCTCCGGTCACTTTATCATGTTCTACCTCGGGATGGAACTGGCCACCATACCACTGGCGGCACTAGCGGCATATGAACTCAACAAAAGCAAATCTGCCGAAGCGGGCATAAAGCTCATTCTCCTTGCGGCCTTTTCCTCAGGAATACTGCTTTTTGGTACATCGCTGATCTATGCAGCAGCCGGCACCCTCTATTTTGAAGGCGTCATGGCCATACTGGATAGCACAGCATTTACCACCCTGGGACTGATCCTGTTTTTCGCCGGACTGGGCTTTAAAATATCACTGGTTCCTTTCCATCTCTGGACAGCAGATGTTTATGAAGGGGCTCCTACAAATGTCACATCCTTTCTCTCTGTAGCTTCCAAAGGTGCTGCGGTGTTTATTCTCGTCATCATCTTAAATACGGTCTTCAAATCGCTGAATGATGTGTGGGATCCGATGGTTTATGCCCTGATTATCATCACAATAACCATTGGTAACCTCTTTGCCCTCAGGCAACGTAACATCAAGCGGTTCCTGGCCTTTTCATCCATTGCACAGGCCGGTTTTATCATGCTTGGTGTCATCAATGACGGGGGGCTGGGCATGGCTACAGTCATCTATTTTGTACTGGTCTATGTGTTTTCTAATCTGGCTGCTTTTGGCGTGGCCGCAGCCATTGAAAACGAAACCGGGAAGGAATCCATTGACGACTATAATGGCTTTTACCGCACCAACCCACGTCTAAGTCTGGTGATGATGCTGGCGATGTTTTCGCTGGCAGGGATACCTCCTTTTGCCGGATTTTTCGGCAAATTCTTCCTGTTCACGGCAGCAGCAGAAAAGGGATATTACATACTTACCCTGATTGCCGTGCTGAACACCATCATTTCCCTGTACTACTATTTACTGGTCATTAAGGCCATGTTTATCGATAAAAACGGAGCACCTATTGGCTATTTCAAAAGTGATACGGCCATGCAGGTTAGCCTGGTGATTTGTATCTTAGGTATTATTGTTACCGGGTTTACCAGTGGTGTATTTGATTACATGGTAAACCTCAGCCAACAGTTTTTTTTAACGTTGCAATAAGTGATTGATATGGCATTCATCAATAAAGGAAAACATATAGAACAGGAAGTCGGAGATGTACGGGTACGTGTGGTTGAAGAAGGCGCATCTCAGCAAAGAGTAGACTTCTTAAAGAAACTTCTGGAACACAATGGATATGAAGTACTGGTGGGAGAAACACCCGTCAAACCGCCAAAGAAGCCTAAGCCGGGTGAAGAACCCGTTGAGGAACCTACACCCGAACCGACCTGGTTTGTAGGGGTTACTGACATCACCTTCAACCCGGTATATGCGGTTTATAACCGTAGACTACGCACTTTTGACGGCAAGCGTGTTACCCCTGACTACTGGAACCAGACCACCGAAAAAGCGGAGCCAAATTATTGGGATTTGAGCAAGAAGTGATTTTTGATTGTGGAATTGTTGATTCAGTTCCCGGATTATGGCATTTCACCTTCGCCAATGCTTCTTTGGAAGACCCAGGTCAGAAGCTCTTGTCAATCCCGTAAGGGGTGACATCTTGGCACGAAAAAACCATAATACCATTGAACCCCGTAAGGGGTGACATATTGATAGCCCAGGAGCCCGGTATAACCAAACCCCGTCAGGGGTGATACATTTCAGAAAAAGGCGCAAGTGTCTGAGGGTGAGAACGAAAAAGCCACCAAAACAATCAAATTTATAGAAGTCTTACTCATTTTTTGCTATAAGCTGCCAATATAATATCTTCTCACGGTGAGCCTGGAAAAACGCCCGTAGTACAGTACTTTCATCACTCAAATACACTTTTTGGACACAGGAAAATCATGCCAAAGGCAGACCCATTCCAAAAGTTTTTTTTACTTCAACGGCCTCACCATAATCTCCTTGTAATAGGCCACACTCCCCGGGTCATGGGCCTGTATAGCAAAAGTACCTTTGGAAATGGTTCTTTTTGCTTCGCTATCTGTCCGCAAAGGATTTTCAGGTTCGGTATAGTCAACAACCACAATATCGTTGATTTTCACGATCACTCTCTTTCCCTCTACTTTGATGTATTCGGTATACCATTCATTGTCCTTGACATAAGTCTCTTTCACATCAAGGATGTTGTACAGGCTTCCCGTCCGTTTCCAGTCCGTATGCGAATTATTGACCTGCACTTCATAGCCGATGGAAGGCCACCCTGATTCCTGAAATTTTGTATGAAAGTAAAGGCCGGAATTGGCTTTGGGTTTGGTCATGACGGTAGCCTTAAATTCAAAATCCGTAAACTCATGGTTTTCCACATCGCCCATGTAAAACAGGTGCCCCCTGGGGCCCGCAATCTTCAGGGTTCCGTTTTCTATTGAAAAAGAGCCCTCATTTTCGCTTGCCTTCCATCCATCCAGGTTTTTTCCGTTAAAAAGGGACACCCAGCCTTCCTTTTTCTTTTGGGCATCGGCAGTGGTCATAATGACCAGAAAGAATAAGATTGATGTTAAATATTTAAGTTTCATGTTGCCAATTTTTTATCGTTAAAAATGAGGAACACAACATACGAAAAATGTGAACAATAATAGCCAGGAATTCATGAATAAATTTACAGGTCAGCTTTGCCTGCTTCGTGCCATCTCAGTGTCCTTTGTGGTTTAAAGAAAACGGCATTGCATTTACAATCATCGGAAACCTGTGAAGTAGACACCATTGGAGGAGGTAAAATATTAATCAATGCAACATACCCTGAAGAAATTGCAACAATAGGTAAAGTATAAATCACCTGGATCTGTTAATTTTATGTCAACTTAAAACTGCAATTAGTTGTCTGTTTATAAAGTAGGGTCAACTCCAATAATTATCGGGGCTAAATGGGAAATTTTCCACTGTCTCAGGCGGTAGAAAAATGCCAATTTAATCAAATAACTGGCCCCGCAAATGGCCAATCCTATTGACTCAACAATTGAGAAAAACTGTATCACCTTTCCAAAAACGCCCCTGTCCAGCGTTTATAAGGATCGTCGAACTTTACTTTTTCATGATCAAAATATTCCGGATCATAATCTTCCCCAACCCACGTCCGTGTGTCATGGTAGTCGGCGTGTTTCGGATCGGAAAGCACCTTCAACAAATCATAATAGCCGTACACTCCGCCGCAATCTTCCGGGGGACAGGCTCTTTCTCCGGCAATACAAAGGGGATATTTCAATTTTATTTCCCGATGAATATGTCCTTCCAGTTTCACCATATGCATCCATCCGTCTCCATAATCATATTCATATACGGCCTCAACGCCCGGGCTGTTGAAATGAACGGTAACAGGTATCTCCCACCCGGGAAATACTTCCGGTAAATCGCCCGTTTTGTGGAAATCAGGAATACCTATAAGCGCTTTCTTTCTCTTTCTTTTTCCTCTGATACTAAAATTGTGCAGGTGACTATCCCACCAACCCATGGCATCCTGAACAGCAGTATGCAGATCCCAGAAATTATAGTGGAACGGCACTTGTATTCTTCTCCAAACAACCGGTTTAATTTCCATTAATTCTACATAAAACTGAAGCACTGTGTCGTTGAAAACATGCGCTGACGATGACTTTTTATAATGCATGGAGTAACCATATTCCGTATAGTTCTTATCGTATTGGCTGGCCATTTTTTTAAATATTCTTTGTTGGGGAGGCAATATACGGATAATAATAATTTGTGAAAATGAAAAAAGGGAAGGATGGTCAGCTATTCAGAGTAAAAACAAAATAATCGCTAAAACTTAACCGAGAGCTTTTTTGATAAATTTTTTCGTGCTAATTTTAAAGACAAACCTCTTCCGAAGAAGGGTTTCCTTTATAGCTTCATTATCATGAAGTTTTAAATTTTCAAAAAAAGGCGTTTTGCTTTTTTTACTCTGAATCGCTGGCAAAAGGGGACACCCTTGCTAACTAAAGGCAAGTTTTCAGGCCTTTACTTTCATGTGGGTTAAAGTGTCATTATTTTAACAATATCGGAATAAAGTGAGATGTCTTCGTGAATTTTTTGGTAAGTACTGAAATGGGTGATGGTATTTCCGCTTGTGTGAAAATCCATAAACGAACTTCTCACATTTCCTTTATTCTTTGGAAGTACCAGCATCATTTTGTTATTGTATATGGAAAGAAAAACAACATTCTCTGTTTTCTCCTGAAAAGACTCCAGTCGTGTAATAAGATGCTTATCTACTGTCTCTTTTGCCTCTGCTTTCCCATCTGTCATTACCTTGTATTTACCTTCATAGGCCTCGCTTTTTAAATATTCCATTCCCTCCGGAGGAGATGTGTGATATATCCATCGGTTTTTTAGGTGTACCTCCGGGTATACCAGTATTTTTGCTCCGAAGTTATCTGGTCTTGTAATCTCAATAATAATAAAGAATTTATGCTCGACTTCTGATTTGTTACGCCTTTTGTCAATATAGGTATATGATAACGAAACTTCCGAAATTGAAAAAGGTATATCATTTACCTGGCCGGTAAGCAGGTCCTCTCCAAACTCAAAACTGTATTGATCGAAAACCATCGAATTCTTTAATTCTTCGGGTGAGATATGTCCGCTGGGATCGAAATGTAACCCAGGATCAATGGCCGCAATACAATCTTTGAAAATCCGACCTTTAAACATTGTCATGAACTCTTTCCTTTTTTTCAGGGCGTTGAAAG
>JAOUKJ010000300.1 GCA_029882675.1 Cyclobacteriaceae bacterium | reverse complement strand
AAAAAGACCACGATAAAGTGGTAGTAAAGCGGTTGCTGGTGCCCGGCTACGGGCTGGGAGAAAAGTTCGATCTGGTATTTGATAAACTCCACCAGAAACCAGGGCCCGTTGTTGATCACTTCAAAGCCATACCAGAAAAATGTGACCACAACAAAAGGTACCGCAAAGCCCAAAATGTCTTTCCACGAGGGCAGGGCCTTAAACCGGCCCATAGCCATAACCACCACCCAGGCAAGGAACATGAGCAGGAAGCCCACCGGCCCTTTGGTGAGTACAGCCAGGCCATTGAACAATCCCGCAGCCACTGCATATTTCAGACTGCCCGCCTTTTCTTCCGTGGCCCGGTAGAGAAAATAAACTGAAAGGAAGATAAAAAGGTTGAATACCGGATCAATGATGCCCGACTTAAAATAAAAATGCGGCAAAATACCTCCGCCATAAATCACCGCCCATAACCAGCCAAATTGAGGGCCGTGTTGCTTTTTGCCAAGGGAGTATAATACCAATAACGTGGCTATTCCAGTCAATGCATTGGGCAGGCGGGCAGCGTATTCATTGATGCCGAATAATTTCATGCTTAATACCTGTAGCCAGAAAAAGAACGGGGGCTTTTCCCAGAAGGGTTCATAATCGATACGCACCCGCAGGTAGTCGCCCGTCACGATCATCTCCCGTGCTGACTCGGCAAAGTTGATCTCGTCCCAGTCGAACAGGTGGACGGCCCCCAGAAAGGGCAGGAAAAAGAAAGCTCCCAGCATGGCCAGGATGCCGTAATTGATATCGAATGTCCTGTTTTTCAGCATCATTTAATGCGTTTAAAAATCCGGCTTTTCAGGCCCCATTTGCTCAACCGGTATTTTATGGAAACGGCCAGCACCCCCAATCCATAAATGCTGCTTCGTCTGAAATTGATCGATGAGGCTTCTTCAAAATATTTGGTGGGACAGGTGATTTCTGCGATTTCATAGCCGGCAAAAAATATCTGGGCCAGAAACTGGTTGTCGAAGATGAAATCTTCTGAGTTTTGGTTATAATCGATCTTGCGCAGCACCTCACTACTATAGGCCCGATAGCCCGTATGGTATTCGGACAGCTTCTGGTTCATGAGCACATTTTGAAATAGTGTGAGGAAGCGGTTGGCCACATATTTATACAGGGGCATGCCGCCTTTCAGGGCACCTTTGCCTAAAATCCGCGAGCCAACAACTACGGGATACACCCCATTGGCGATCAGGTAAACCATACTCTCGATAAGCTGTGGAGTATATTGATAATCGGGGTGTAACATAATGACGATATCTGCCCCTACTTCCAGGGCCTTGTTGTAGCATGATTTCTGGTTGCCTCCGTAGCCCCGGTTATTTTCATGCACCACCACATGTTCTATTCCCAGTGCTTTGGCCAGTGCTACCGTGTTGTCTTTGCTCTTGTCATCAGTCAGGATAACAATATCGACGATATCACGTGGTATTTCCTTATATGTTTTTTCCAGTGTGGGCCCGGCGTTGTAGGCCGGCATCACTACACATACTTTTTTACCTTTTACCATAAATGATCAGGTGTGGACTAAATAAATTTCCCTCAAAAGTATTAAAAATTTACAAGAGCGGAATAGTTAGCCTGGAAACAAGGTTTTTATTTATCGCTTTGCTACTTTGTATTAATTCATTAAATTTCTGAAAAACAACCTTCCTTATGAAACACGTTGCCATACCCATCGTCTTCGTTTTGTTTTCTTTATTTTCTTGTCAGCAAAAGAATATAGAGAAGGAGATCATCGAGAAATCTATTTCCACCGGTGAGCTCTATGAATTTAACGATAACATCCGGCCACGCTGGAGCAGTTTTGAAAACATCAATGCTGAAAAGGGGGTTGGTGGCAGGGAAAACAACGGCGCGAAAGGCCACCCCTATGACAAGATTAAGGCGGGAGACTCCAAAACCCTGTTGAATGTACAGGGGGCTGGTATAGTACAGCGCATGTGGATCACCATCAACGACCGCTCACCCCGTATGCTAAGGGCACTCAAAATTGAAATGTTCTGGGACGGGGAAGATAAACCGGCCGTATCAGCGCCCTTTGGAGATTTCTTTGGGGTGGGGCTCGGTAAGACAGCCACTTTTGAAAATGCCCTCTTTGCCAACCCGGAAGGCAGGTCGTTCAATAGCTTTGTGGCCATGCCTTTTAAAACAGGAGCCCGGATTGTTGTGACCAATGAGTCGGACAAAGACCTCAACATGATCTTCTTCGATGTGAACATTCAGCAGATGAAAGAATGGAACGACAACTACTTGTACTTTCATTGCTATTGGCAGCGCGATACGGCCACTACGCCGGGTGTAGATTTTGAGCTGTTGCCCAAAGTGGAGGGAAAAGGCCGGTTTCTGGGTACCAATATCGGTGTAAACACCCACCCCAGCTATGGCACCAACTGGTGGGGGGAAGGCGAAGTGAAGATGTATCTGGATGGTGATACAGACTTTGCCACCCTGGTAGGGACGGGCACTGAAGATTATATTGGTACAGCCTGGGGCCAGGGAAAGTTTGTCAACCGCTTCAATGGATGTCTTTTGGCCGATGGCGATAACTACCAGTGGTTGTTTTACCGCTACCATATCCCCGATCCTGTTTTCTTTGATACGAATTGCAGGGTCACCATCCAGCAAATGGGAGGTGCCATGAAACCGGAAGTCATTAAAAAGCTTAAAAACGGGGTAAACTTAATCCCGGTAACCATACAAAACGATGAGGGGATGGATCATATTTATTATCCCGACAGCACGGTAAATCTGGAAGATCCGGGCTTGCGTGATGGCTGGACAAATTACTATCGTTCGGATGATGTGTCGGCGGCGAGTTACTTTTATCTGGACAGGCCCGGCAGTAGTTTGCCGGCATTGCAGGGAGTGGGTCTGAGGACAGCAGGTCTTGGGGAGCAGTGATTCGGGATTCAGTGGTTTAATGCTACTTATTTTCCCCCCATTACTGACTACTAAACCCAATTTCCTATATTTGTTCGTCTCTCTTGCAATAAGGCAAAGCACATGATCACCGTACAAGGATTAACATACCGCTATAATAAGCACTTTCAACTCAGCTTTCCGGCATTGAAGCTGGAGCGTGGCGGGGCGTGTCTGATCCTTGGCCAGTCGGGATGTGGCAAAACCACCTTCCTCCATTTACTCGGCGGACTGCGCCGCATTCAGGAGGGATCGGTGAGTATTCGGGACACGGCTATTGAGTCATTGGATGATCGTGCGCTAGATCACTTCAGGGGCAGGAACATTGGCTTTATCTTTCAACAGCCCCACCTGATCAGGGCACTCACCGTTGAGGAAAACCTGTTGTTGGCCCAATACCTGGCCGGGAAGTCCCGGGACGGGAACAGGGTTTCGGAGACACTCCATGCGCTGGATATCGATAAACTGAGAAAAAGCCACATAAATCAACTGAGTCAGGGACAGGCCCAACGGGTGGCCATTGCCCGTGCTGTGATTAACCATCCGGAGGTGGTGCTGGCTGATGAACCTACCTCCAGCCTGGATGATGAAAACTGTGAGCGGGTAATAGACCTGTTGCTCACAGCCATAAAAATCAACGATTCGAGCCTGATCATCACCACCCACGATAAACGATTGAAAGACAAGATACCGCACCAGCTAACCCTGACCAGGACATGAATATATTTCGAATAAGCTGGAAATACATTAGCGCAAGGCCGCTAAACACTCTTTTGAATGTGTTTCTGTTTGGATTGGGGGTAAGTATTATTGTGTCACTAATGCTCTTCGCCCACCAGTTGGAGAACAAGCTGGAGAAAAACATCAGTGGCATAGATCTGGTAGTGGGCGCGAAGGGAAGCCCCCTTCAATTGATTTTATGCAATATTTTTCATCTTGATTTTCCCACGGGCAACATCCCCCTCGCTGAGGCGGAAAAGCTGGCAGGTACGCGCTTTGTAAAAGAAGCCATCCCTCTGGCTCTGGGAGACAGCCACCGGGGATTCCGGATTGTGGGCACAAATAAAAAGTACCCGGCACTTTATGGAGCGACACTGGCACAGGGAGTATGGTGGACAAAAGAGATGGAGGTGGTCGTTGGGGCTAATGTAGCCCGGCAAATGGGTTGGGCACCCGGCGACACATTTGAGGGCCAACATGGCCTGGATGCCGCTGGTGGCCATCATGAAGATCAGCCCTACAGGGTGGTGGGCGTTATGGATCCAACAGGTACAGCCCCTGATAACCTGATACTTACTTCTGTACCCGGCGTATGGGCTGTCCATGGGGAAGGTGAAAGGACTGATTCCATAGTAGCAGAAAAGCCTTCGCGACTTATTCCGGGTATCCTGCTGGCCGAAAATGAAAGCCGGGAAATTACTTCGTTGTTAATTCAGTACCGCAATCCGATGGCCGTCATTCAACTGCCCCGTATAGTAAATACTCAAACACCCATGCAGGCAGCATCACCGGCATTTGAAACGGCGCGTTTGTTTTCCCTGTTGGGCAGTGGCCTGAAAGTGGCCCACGGACTGGCGTATGTGATTGTCTTTGTTGCGGCATTAAGTGTTTTCATCGCACTGTACAATTCCATGAAGGATCGGCGATACGACCTGGCCATTATGCGGGCTATGGGGGCTTCCCGGATCAAACTTTTTAACAGTGTGGTTCTCGAAGGGATGATCATAAGTATTTTGGGTGGGACACTCGGTGTCCTGATGGGACATGGTATACTGGAGGTCATCGGCTTGCAATTGGAGGAAGCCCGAAAAAGTGGCATCACCGGTTTATTTTGGATCAATGCGGAGTTATGGATTGCTGCGGGAGCCCTGGCCATTGGCGGACTGTCTGCCCTGATACCGGCCCTTCATGTTATGCGGGTGGATATCTCTAAAGTATTGGCTGAATAGGCCGGGCTAAAAAAAAGAATTCCCGTTCTCCTATATACACCTTTTGAAAAAAATCCAATAAAACGAGTCATTGTGGTATTATCTACACCCCAATTTCAGCAAATGCTACTGGTAAGGCATCGATAATATCTGAAGCAATAAGGCTTTGCTGTCCTGCTTTTGCCGCAGCATGGTCGCCCGCCAGGCCATGCAGGTACACGCCCGCCTGGGCGGCTTGCAAAGGCGCCAGTCCCTGGGCCAACAGGGCGGTAAGTATACCGGTAAGCACATCCCCGCTACCTCCGGTGGCCATACCCGGATTGCCTGTGTTATTGAAAAACAAGTTGCCGTTGACATCCGCAATGATGCTGTGGGCACCTTTCAACACGACCACTATGCGGTATTTAGTTGCAAAATCGCGAAGTAAATCCAAGCGTTGAAAATCATTTTCCCACGGGCCAACCAGGCGCCTGAACTCACCGGGATGGGGTGTGAGAATGGATTTTTCGGGGATAAGGGCCAATAACTCCCGGTGTTCGGCGACCAGATTGAGTCCGTCAGCATCAAGAACCACCGGCCAGTGGAAGGCTGTCAGTATTTTTTTCAGGGCATCGGCTGATGCTGCTGAAGTGCCCATGCCCGGGCCTATACCCAGTGCTGAATAGCTGTCGGTATCCGGAGTGCTGGCAAGTTCGCGCTCGCCTTTTTCATCCACAATGACCATGGCTTCAGG
>JAOUKJ010000299.1 GCA_029882675.1 Cyclobacteriaceae bacterium | reverse complement strand
GGCCATGCGCCGGGCTTTTGCAGACCGCGCCGAACACCTGGGCGATCCCGACTTCAACACCGAACTGCCCATAGACCACCTCACCTCGAAAGAATATGCCAAAAGACTAAGTGCAAGCATCAATTTGGAATACGCTTCCGTGAGCGATTCGTCCCGTTATGGGCAGTTATATGATGGCACCAGCACCACGCACTTTTCGGTCATGGACAAAGAAGGTAATGCCGTTTCGATGACATATACCCTGGAGCATTCTTTCGGATCAAGGCGGGTAGCAAAAGGATTGGGCTTCATCCTCAACAATGAAATGGGCGACTTCAATCCTGTACCCGGACTTACTACAAATACCGGCCTTATTGGATCTAATCCCAATCTGGTGGCTCCGGAAAAACGTATGCTCTCAAGCATGACACCCACCATCATTGCCAAAAATGGGAAGCCTTACCTCATTATTGGCAGTCCGGGGGGTCGCACCATCATCAATACAGTTCTTCAAACAGTGTTAAATGTCATCGACCAGGACATGGACATCTACAAAGCCATCGAGACAGGTAAGATCCACCACCAATGGCTCCCCGATCAGCTGCGTATTGAGCGTTGGCTCACATCACCAGATACGATCCGGAAACTGAAATCCATGGGCCACGATGTAGTAGAAGTGAACAACCTGGGTCGGTTGATGGGCATCACCTACGACAAAGATAAAAAGGTCATGACTGGTGCCGCTGACTCCAGCGCCGGAGACGGCGGGGTAGCGGGGTATTGATGATAGATATGAGATATGAGATGTTAGATATGAGACTGGGATCCGTGGCAGGAACAAAGATAGTGGTGGTCACCAACATCCGTTTTCAAGATCAAACATCTTTCATAATCAGTTAGCACACCGGGAAGTGAACTAAAGGATCCGATTTTACAGAAATCAACAAATGTCTGTTATTAACATATTTACAACAAAACATCGTTTTAAAAATCATATCCACATCTATACGCCTCGTGTATTAAATTTTATACATATTTTGATCAATATTGTTAAATTATTTGCAACATAACTCATTGTGTACGTATCTTTGCATTGTCATTAAACGAAATGACCATCACACTGTAAGGTGTTGGAATTGGCAGACAAGCCCTCCGGTCTCGGGGGTGGAGAACACAGAATAAAGCCTGGTTCGGTTTTTACGGCCTTGTGCCGGAAAAATCGAAAACAAGCCTAACCGCTCCGTGGAGGTTCGAACCCTCCCCTTACAGCTCAAAAAGGCCACTGCAAATGTAGTGGCCTTTTTTATTTATATCCTTTTGAGTTGGATCCTCTCCTCCTCACAAATCCTCAAACACGACTACCAATTCATTTCCGCAAATAAGGAATAGATGAATGTTATTCGGATACGCCAAATTAACCCTCATTACCTCTTTATCTCCCTACCTCTCTACACCTTCATTCCCTTAATGGAATATCAAAAACTGCCCTTCACCAGCATAAGCCACCGCTGGAAAGTCCCATACTTCAATGGCCCTTTCTCGCTTACCCGATTCGATGACCTGACCGTCAGGGTCGGTTAGCTCCCAGGCCAGATTTCCTCCCCTGTTCCACCCTGTTCCTTCCGTCCAGCACACTAAAGTATAGCCGCTGTCTGATTTTACAATTTTACTATGTTTGGCGCCTTCCCCCTGCGATTGAGGTGAATGTATCGGCAATCCCGTTTCCTTCCCCCTATAAAAAATCTTCCCCTCTTTTTCCCACGTCAGCCATAAAGCATCCGCGTTGACAGTGGAATTTATACTACTCATCGGACAGGCATCCAGCTCCCATTTATCAACAACATGGTCATCATCCACTCCACCTGCCGGGTTAAGCGAAAGCATACGGATGTCCCGGCTTTTGCCCCCTGTGGCCGACCGGTATATTATTGTCGGTGCATTTGCATTATCCACATTGATATGCAAGCCGCAGCAACCACAAACCCCTGCTTCTTCATCATTTACCGCTCTTTCCTTCGAAAAATCTTGTCCACCGTCCTCAGACGATCGCATATACACCCTGCGGTAATTTTCCCCCTTCTGTTTCCCCTTTCCATGCCAGGCCACAAAAACACGTCCCTTTTCATCAACGGTGATATCACTTCCGCCATCCAATCCCCAGGCCTGATCAATGAGGTTTCTTTCATACTCAAAACTTCTTCCTGGTAGCATTCGGGAATAATGCAACGGTGTATGTCTTAGGGAGTCGTTCACTCTGATGGCTGAGGCCCCGGAACCGTTCCACAGCACATGCACTGTACCATCTGTAGCTACAGCCAGCTGTCCACCCCGGATCGTCCCTGCGGCTATTGCCACACTGTCCTGATGGTTTACCCGCTTCGATTTAGCAAAATTGCCTTTTTCTACATCATAATTGGTATAAAAAAGATCTCCGCCCCCGGCATCCCCCAGGTAATACAATATATGCACAACATCATTTACATATTCCACCTGGGGTTGTATCCAGCCTTCGGGCAGGGTGACAAAACCAATTTGCGATAACGGCCTTTCGGTCTTGTTACAACCGATGAGTACGCTAATCATAAGAAACGATGTTATAAAAATCCGCATGGTATGTCTTTTAGTATATCATTTAACATTAATAATTCTTTCAATTTAGTTATTTTCTTAACCTGAATAATTCAAGTGCACAAAAAAAATGTATTTGAAATGCTTTTCCGTCCCGGGGGGGCGAGAAAATATCTTTTTCTTTAATGCCTTAAATCCGTTTACGAATGTTAGGTATTTATGGCTGAGTTATAATAATTACAACAAACAACTCAGCAAAATATTTAGAGGCTCTTTTTCACACAGGAAGAAAAGTGTGTTGTGGGCAATGTCATTTAGCCTGAATAAATTATCACCTTTGCGGAAGTCATGTCTAAATACTAACTTTCCCATCGCATACTACCTTTTCGATCATGAAAAACGCCAACAAAATTATTATACCTATTGCCATCATCGCCACCGTTATCGTGCTAATCTATGGGCAAAGCATTCTGATTCCCTTTATACTGGCTATTATTCTTTGGTTTCTGATCAGGGCAGTAAGGAACCTTTACCGCAAAGTCCCTCTTTTCCGGGACAGATTGCCCCTCTGGCTACAAAATACGGTTGCGGCTATAATGATGTTCGTGCTGGCCGGCATCTGCATCCAGCTACTCACCATTAATATTCAGGTTCTTTCAAAATCCCTCCCGGTATATGAATCCAACGTCCGACATATTGCCGAAAACATCAATGCGGCCTTCAATATTGATATCGTTTCCGTGCTTAGCGATTTCAGCGGCGAAATGGATTTCACCAAGTTGCTCTCCGGATTATTCAGCTCGTTGACTAACATATTTGGCAACACCTTTACTATTTTACTTTACACACTTTTTCTCCTATTGGAAGAGTCCGTATTTGGTCGCAAACTCAAAGCGATGTATTCTGACCCAAGCCGCTATGAGACCATCAATAACCTGATCCAAAAGGTAGACAAATCTGTAAGCAGCTATATTACCCTTAAGACCATTGTTAGTTTTTCCACCGGCCTGTTTAGTTACCTGGCACTGCTATTTATCGGGATTGATTCACCCTTTTTCTGGGCTTTTTTCATCTTCCTGCTTAATTACATCCCCACAATAGGCTCACTCATTGCCACTGGATTCCCCACCGTTTTTGCACTCTTACAGTTTGGCGAATTCGCACCCGCCATATATGTGCTGTTGATTGTAGGAGCCATCCAGGTAGTGGTTGGCAATATCATAGAACCTAAAGTGATGGGCAACACCCTCAATGTCAGTTCGCTGGTGGTGTTACTGGCCCTCTCCTTCTGGGGCGCCATCTGGGGCATAACCGGTATGATTCTAAGTGTACCGGTCACAGTGATCATTGTTATTGTCTGTTCGGAATTTCCGGCCACTCGCTTTATTGCAGTACTGCTATCGGAGAAGGGTGACTTAAAAGGAAGGTAGTTCAGTAGGCAGTAGGCAGTAGGCAGTAGGTGGCAGGTGAGCCCGCAGATAATACTAAAATGAAAAACCCAGATTTACTTCGAGGCGATTATATTGTCGTTTTCGCTCTAAAATACCATACTCGAATTCATTGATGTTGTTTTTTTGTTTCATCTTCTGTGTTTTATAGCCCAGGCTCAATCGCAGGTCATTATTTTTCAGGTTCAGCCTGTATCCACCGCCAAGGCCAAAATTCAATCCTCCCCTGACTTCATCAAAACCATACCCACCGTAATACCCCCCATAGAGAGGCTGTTCATTGGGTTTTATCACAAAACCATAGCCGATATCGGTATAGACAAAATGGGCCAGCTTTCGCAAGGACAAATCATACTCATAATGCACATTGATGGGAATCACCCGGTATTCCCGGAAAGACTCAAAACCCAAACGCAGGGCCGTATTCAGGTATTTATTCCAACGATAACCCACCAATGTGGCAATATTATATGACTTGTCCACATCCACCCGGTCAAGGTTACCCATCATCCGGCCCAGGGTTATCCGTCCAAAAAAACCTGAATCGATATGCGAAATAAACTGTTGGTTAAGTTTACGTGGTTTGCCCTGCATTTCCCGTAATGTTGACCTGCTATACCGGGCACCTGCAAATAAGATAAAGGGTATTTCAATCACCGTGGTATCTATTTTTACCCGCATGAACTGGTTGTTGAAATCCCCCACATATTTTCCTTTGATAATACTACCATTCCGGAGATAAAACTTGTCCTGACTATAAGTTGTCCCTATAAACAGAAAAACGATGAGTGCTATTAATACTGTCCGGATCATAGCTCAAAAGTTACTGGTATCTGACTCAACAAACTGATGTTGGTGATGTCTGAATAATCATACTGGTAAAATCCGTCTTTGGCAATGACCATCAACACCTTATTGAATGGAATGACATCAATGGCTTTCACATCCGGATATTGTGCCAGTTTGTTGGCTGAAATGGTCAATTTATCAGTTGCATCAAATATCTTCAGTCCGGCATCTCCGTCACAAATAAACAATATGTCATTGTCTATACCCAGCCCTCCGGGATTGGTAAGGGCATAAGATTTAATGAGCTTAACGTTTAAAGGATCGGCGATATTAAGTACGTCGAGCTGGTTGGTTCCTGCCACCCGGCAGTTTGTTCCACCTCTGAGGGTCACGTAGGCATAATCTCCTTCTACTACCACGGGATCACAACTCCTCACATGTGAAAAGGTGGTCATAAATTCTGGATTATGGGGGTCGGCTACACTAAAAATATGCATTCCCGTATTTGCCCCAATATACAATTTGTCACCATAAGGAAAGATGGTCTCCAGCCCCCAGGCTACAGTTTGTTTTGAACCCAACAAGGGCGTGAGGGGATTGGATATATCCACAGACTGAAGCTGGCTTTCGTCTACTGTAAACAAAAAATCACCTGTAATGGTAAACCGGGCCAGGCTCCCCCCAATTCCCGGATTTTGGGGGGCAGCACTACGTACAGACGACAATTCCATCGAAAAGGCCATATCAAAAGAGGCCACCAGGATCCCACTGCGATAATTTTTCCACCCATAATAATATCCACTTTCACAATCAATGGTAAGCTCTTCCACTGTCTTCACCTCT
>JAOUKJ010000298.1 GCA_029882675.1 Cyclobacteriaceae bacterium | reverse complement strand
TTCCATTACTACTTTTAAGGATAAATTTGACGTGGCCGGTGATCCGGAACATGTAGTCATTGACTTTGCCGAATCCCGGGTGGGCGACCACTCGGCTATTGAAGCGCTCACCAATATTACTGAGCGCTACGCCAAAGCAGGCAAGAAAGTGCACTTGAGACACCTCAGTGAGGACTGTAGGCAACTGCTCGACCGGGCTGATGCCATCATTGAAATAAATCACTATGAAGATCCGACGTATAAGGTGATAACGGATTAGATTTAGCAGTATGCGAGGATCAGGGGTTATAGGTAAAGAGCATCATTTCAGCACTAGCTACTTTATCTCCCTTGCCTCATCATCCAACTTCATTGTCAACTCTTCCGCTTATACTCAATATACTCCAATACCGGAATTTCTTCAGCCGCCAGTTCTTTCAGGCGGCTGTTGATCTGTCCGCGGTGGTAGGCGCTGTGGGTAATCACCTGATTGATGATTTGCGCCACCGTGTGCTCATACCGGGCGCCTTGTGAATTGTAAAAACCAATCATCTCCTCGAAGGTTTGCAAACGGTGTCCATGAATAAATTTCAACCAGTTGGTATTGCTCTCTTCATTCATTGTGCGCAATTCGCTGAGCTTATACTTTTCCCACAGGGGGAAAGGGGAAGTAGGCAGATCCTTTATCCGCAGTAACCAGACGGTCTGGGCAGAAATCAGGTGACTGTATATTTCCAATACACGGTCATCTTTTATGCCCTCTTCTTCAAGAAAAATCAATAACCGGGTGTTAGCCCATTCATTGAATTTGAATAAATCGGTGTAGTAACGTTTCATACACACGAAGTTAGTAGCTGGCGACCGAAAATCAAAGAGCGTGCCGGTATCAGCATAGAAGACTTGCGGAATTTAATACGAAAAATTCGAAATTTTTAAGGATCCATTTTTATAGAAACGTTGGTCATTCCAATCGACCATGGTATCAATAATAGCATAAGCTTTCGGGTGGCAAAAACGATGACAAGCAAAGGGAAGAGAGACATTTGGCCCCATTTTTATTGCCAATAGTTTTTTAACAATGCTTTCAAGTCTTATCTTTTCAACAAAATAAAAACCAACAGACCATGAAGACTTATTTATACCTGGCATTGGCCGCATATCCCTTATTTTTGCTTTCTATAGCCGGTTGTACGGACAGTGCGGCGGGTGAACAAAATGTTGCTCATGAAGCTGCGCCAACCACAGAAATCGAAAAGTGGTATGACCTTTCCTTCACTATGGCCGAGAGAGACTCTATGCAAGGTACACTGGAAAACAGACTGGAGGCCTACCAGCAGATACATGCGTACAGCCCTGCCGGTGATGTGCCCATGTCTTTGTATTTCAACCCACTGCCCATCGGCTTTGAAATGCCAAAAGAACAAAAACGGCATAACTGGAACCTTCCGAAGACGGTAAACCTTCCTGAAAATCCCGCCGACCTGGCCTTTTATCCCGTGGCTGACCTTGCCGTCCTTCTACGTACGGGTAAGATCACGTCAGTAGAGCTCACCAGATTTTATATTAACAGGCTGAAGAAATATGGCGATAGCCTGCAATGTGTCGTTACACTCACCGAGGAACTGGCCCTGAAGCAGGCCGCCAAGGCAGATAAAGAAATACGCACAGGAACTTATCGTGGGCCACTGCATGGTATTCCCTATGGTGTGAAAGACCTCTTTGCGGTGGAGGGTTATAAGACCACCTGGGGTGCAGGAGCCTATAAAGACCAGGTTATTGACCAGACGGCTACTGTGGTGAATAAACTGGAAGAGGCTGGTGCTGTTCTCGTGGCGAAGCTCACGCTGGGTGCCCTGGCCATGGGCGATGTTTGGTTTGGCGGGGTAACTAAAAACCCCTGGAATACAGTGCAGGGATCCAGTGGGTCAAGCGCAGGATCCGCCTCAGCTGCAGTGGCCGGATTGGTGGGTTTTGCCATAGGAACGGAGACGAGGGGTTCTATTGTTTCCCCGTCAACGCGGTGCGGTGCTTCAGGGCTCAGGCCTACGTATGGAAGGGTAAGTCGTACCGGCGCCATGGCACTGAGCTGGTCTATGGACAAAGTGGGCCCGATATGCCGTACGGCACAGGGGGCAGCCCTGGTATTTCAGTCCATCATTGGTCCGGACGGCAAAGACCAAACACTCCTTGATGCCCCTTTTAACTTTGATGCAGGTCGAGACATGAGGAAGCTTAAGGTAGGGTATATTAAGTCCTATTTTGACAGTAGTAAAAATGCGAATGATGCTTTGGCATTAGAGGCTATTCGTAATATGGGTGTGGAGCCTGTGGCTATGGAGCTACCAACCAATGTGCCCGTGAGGGCTTTGTCGTTTATACTGGCTGCGGAAGCTGCTGCGGCTTTCGATGTCCTTACCCGGTCCAACCGCGATTCACTGTTGGTGAGGCAGGACAAGTGGGCCTGGCCAAATTATTTCAGGGCGGCCCGGTTTATTCCGGCCGTAGAGTATATCAATGCCAACCGGCTGCGTTTTCAGTTGGTGCAGGAGATACATGCCATCATGAAAGATTACGATGTGGTAATCACCCCCAGCTTTGGCGGCGACCAACTGCTTATTACCAACCTGACAAGTAATCCCTGTGTGGTTGTGCCCAGTGGGTTTAATGAAGAAGGGAGTCCGACGAGCATCTCTTTTCTCGGGAACTTATATGATGAGGGCACACTGCTGGAATTTGCCCATGCCTATCAGCAGGCCACCGGGCATGAGGATGTGCACCCGGAATGGTTGAGGGAGTAATACTGTTGGTAAGCAGCAATTTACAAGAGGTTTGGTAATATTGGGACACCAAAAACAGCATTTTTACCCAACAAGCCAATCCTCCCGTCTTACCCGGAAAATATACGCCGGCATCCCCTTAAAGGTCGTTTCTTTAGCCACCTGCATACCGTTATGACCGGCCACTTTTTGTGATTTGATGTTTTCAGGGTGGACAATGGAGATCAGTGAATCTGTCAGGTTATTTTCAAAGGCATAGTCTCTGCATTTGCGAGCCGCTTCCCTTCCATAGCCTTTGTTCCAGTATTGGGGAAGAATGGAATAACTTACCTCCAGTTCATTGATACCGTCCACTTCCTGTATTAATAATCCACTTTGTCCAATGATCTTCCCGGTGGTTTTATCTTCCAGGGCGTTCATCCCGCCAAGATTATTTTCTATCCGAATATCCATTCTGTCAAACCAATTCTTTGTATGTTCTTCGGGGGTCAAAGTACCGGGTTGCCCGAAAAAACGCTCCACCCCCTCTACCCGGAAAAGGGCCGTCCAATCATCGAAATCACTTTTTTCTAGTTTCCTGAACTTAAGTCGTTCGGTTTCCTGCCCGTAAAGCAGGAGTTTTTTGTTGTCGTCCATAGTTTTTATAGTAGTAAGTAAAAAGACTTTACATGTCCCTGTAAATTGAAGAATATTATCGTACTTTCTGGCACCAACTCTACTACAGACTACTACACTGCCGGTTACCGACTGGTCTGCTCTTCCCTGTTGTATTCGTGGCACGAGCTTCCTTTGCTATAACCGACCCACAGTCGTGCCACGATCTTTTGCCACCAACTCTACTGCAGGCTGCTCCCGCAAAGCAGAACTGCCAACTGCTACACTCATTGCCGTCCACACTAATGGTATCTCATTTCTAATTTCTAATATCTAATATCTAATATCTAATATCTAATTTCTCATTTCTAATTTCTAATATCTAATATCTAATATCTAATATCTAATATCTCATTTCTAATCTCTCCCATCAATACCCATACTTCTCTTTCCACAACATCCGCATCCTTTTCCGCATCTCTTCTTCCCGGGCGTTTTTTCCCGGGTTATAGAGCACCGTATTTTTTATTTCATCCGGCAGAAACTCCATTTCTGCAAAATTGCCCTCATAGTCATGGGCATATTTATAGCCTTTTCCATACCCCTGGTCTTTCATGAGTTTGGTGGGGGCATTCCTGATCTGCATGGGCACGGGCAGGTCACCGGTATTGGCCACCAATGATCGGGCCTTTTTAATGGCCATATAGCTGGCATTGCTCTTGGGTGAACAGGCCAGGTAGGTGGCACATTGCGACAAGATGATTTCTGCTTCGGGATAGCCGATAACGTTCACCGCCTGGAAGGTGTTGTTGGCAATGACCAGTGCCGTGGGGTTGGCATTACCAATGTCTTCTGAGGCCAGGATGAGCAATCGTCGGGCGATGAATTTCACATCTTCTCCCCCTTCGATCATCCGGGCCATATAATATACGGCCGCATTGGGGTCACTGCCCCGAATGGATTTGATAAAAGCGGAAATAATATCATAATGCTGTTCACCCCCCTTGTCGTAGATCGCCACCCGCTTTTGGGCCACTTCCATTACCCGTTTGTTGTCGATGGCCACTATTTCCGCCGTATCGGACTCGCTGAGTAGTTCTACGATATTCAGTAATTTTCGGGCATCACCACCGGAGATATTGAGCAGGGCTTCCGTTTCACTGACTACCGCCTTTCTGTGTTTAAGTTCTTCATCCACGTTAAAAGCACGGTGTATGAGTGCCAGGAGTTCTTTTTCACCCAGGGGCTTGAGTGTATAGACCTGACAGCGTGATAACAGGGCAGAATTAACCTCAAAAGAGGGATTTTCTGTTGTGGCACCAATCAATGTGATGGCCCCTTTTTCCACGGCACCGAGCAAGGCATCCTGTTGTCCTTTATTAAAGCGGTGGATCTCATCGATAAAAAGAATACCGTGCCTTTGCCGTTTGGCCTTGTCAATGACTTCACGAACGTCCTTTACCCCGGCGTTGACGGCACTCAGGGTATAAAAGGGCATTTTTACCTGGTTGGCAATGATATTAGCAATGGTGGTCTTGCCTATTCCGGGAGGCCCCCACAATATCATGGAGGGCACTGTACCCATTTTCAGAGAGCGTGTAATCACCCCTTCAGGGCCTACCAGATGATCCTGGCCAATCAGTTCTTCTGTTTTTGAAGGCCTGATGCGTTCGGCCAATGGTAATTTTGGTTTAAACATTATTTTTTATTTTCCTCAAAGCTGTATTTGATGTTGCTCCCGGTGTCGACAAGAAGTTTGAGCTGCTTTTTCAATACATCGAGCAGGTTTATTTTAACACCTGCATTTAATGTACATCTTTCGGAGTAGTCCTGATGGATAATGTGCAAATCATAATCATCTACCAGTCTTAATATACTATTCGTCGCATCGTAATCATAATTGATGCTCACATTGCGGGTGATGTTTACCTTAACCGAAATAGCCTCCTTCAGTGCCTCTGCTGCCGCTGTTTTATAGGCGTTGATGAGTCCGCTCACTCCCAGCTTGGTGCCTCCAAAATACCTCACCACGACCACCAGCACATCAGTCAGGTTGGCAGAACGAACCTGCGACAGGATAGGGTCACCGGCCGAATGCATGGGCTCACCATCATCATTGGCCCGGTATTGATCATAGCCCTCACCCAATACCCAGGCGTAACAATGGTGCCGGGCATCGTAATATTTTTTTCGCAGTACATTTAAATATTCTTCAATTTCTTCGGGATTGCCGACATGCCAGGCAAAGGCCAGGAATTTACTCCCTTTTTCTTTATAAAGGCCCT
>JAOUKJ010000297.1 GCA_029882675.1 Cyclobacteriaceae bacterium | reverse complement strand
CATCGTTCATGGCTCTTGGTTCATCTCAAATAATTTGTCTGTTTCCTAAAGAACACTTATTTTCACCAAATGAATCAGCGGGCACTCATACTCAATAAAGATTACAGGCCGATTGCAACCTGTGAAGTACACCGTGCTTTTGTGCTGGTTTATATGGAAAAAGTGGATTTGGTGGAGAACTATTCCGGCAGTTTATTACGTACTGTTGACCGCCATTTTTCAATACCGGCGGTGGTCCGTTTACAGCGGTACATCAACATGCCGTTTAAGCACGTGGCGCTTACGCGCGTGAATGTTTTTAAGCGCGATGGATTTCAATGCCAGTATTGCGGCACGAAAAAAGACTTGAGCATTGATCATGTACTTCCCCGGGCCCGTGGAGGGAAAACCACCTGGAAAAACCTGGTTGCAGCTTGTAAAAGATGTAATGCGAGCAAGGGTGACCGCATGCCTGCTGAGGCCGATATGCGACTTGCACAGCAGCCCTATAAGCCTTCATACCTCTTATTTCTAAGGGAGATGTCCGGTGATATCTGTGAGGAGTGGATGCCTTACCTGGGAATGAATGGAAGGGCCGGTGTGGCAGTTTGAGATTTCTGCTTTTATGCTATAAATTAATACCCACTTTTTTCACTTCCTCCGAATGATGTGCGAGGTTACCGTCCACCCAGACCATAAATCCTTTGCCTTTCCCATACCGCTCACCAGTTCGATCCCAAATGACCGTTAGTTCATGATCTTTTACTTTTATGTGATCCAGGGCAAACCAATCCCATGTGCCTTCCGGGATCAGGGGTTGGATGGTTATGCTGTTGTCGCTTTCCGGGTGTACACCAAGCAGGTCATTGATGATCAGGTCACAGAAGCCGGAATGGTTGTAATCTTTACCGCGTTCCCGGATGGAAGGTTCGCGGGGCTGCCCGTTTTCATCTGTATATAATCGGGTACGTGCAATCCAGTCACCGCTGTACGGGTGCTGGTTTTCATCAATCCAGGGGACTACCCGTCCGTCTTCCAGGGTGCGCCGGTGACTGTTGGCATAGACCTGTAGCAGGTGATAATAATCTGACTTACTCACTGTTTGCTGATTATAATCTTTGAGTAAGTTGGCCATGGCCTTTAGCGTCTGTGTCGAGGCAAAGGGCCACACCGGCCCGTTCCATTCGCAGACGTGCTGGTTGTAGTTGAGTTGGAAGCGGGGATGTCGTTGTTCAGCTGTAGTCAGGCCCCAGGGGGCATAAAACCCGGTGCTGTCCATAACTTGTTTCCAGGCTACATGATGTGTTTCATCAGCGGGGGGTAGGTGGAAATACCAGGGTACATAGCCGATGAGTTCCCTGACTTCAGGCACAGGTATTGAATCATGGCGCGGCAGACTAATGAAGTGGTTTAGCTTTTCAGACCACAGCCGGGTAATGACCTCATGGCGTAATTTTTCCGCTTCATCAAGGAGAGTAGCCGCATGATCTGTTTGTCCCAGCTGACCTTCCATGACAGATAGGGCCTTCAGGTCACCGTAAATGTAGCTGTTGATGGTGGGGCGAAGGGCCGGATAACTGAAAATGACCTGCCCGTTCATCAATTCGCCCGAGACAGTTACTTCCATGCCGTCCCAAACATCAAATTGATAATACAAAGTCTCCAGCGAATCCCGGCGTTCGCTCTTCCAGGCCTGTAAATTACTGCGCAGATGGGGAACTATCCTTTTCATATAGCTACTGTCCGGATGATTGCGAAGTAATTTCTCGATGGCATCTGCCGCCCAGAAACTGTATTTGCGTACATCACCTCCAGCCTCGAACCAGAACAGGCCATAGTCGCGCAGGTATTTCGGATCGCGGAGCCAGCGGCCTTCATAAAAATGATGACCTGCCGGGCAGTTGATGGTATTGTGCTTTCCGGACCAAAATACTTTGGGCAGGAATTCGGTAATTACAAAACCGTCTTCTGTTTCTTTGATGTGCTTGCGGTAGGTCCACCATCGAAAGTAATATGTTTCTTCAAGGATTTGATCCGGGATGTCGATGTAGGGAATGTTTTCACCAAGGAAATCGGCCGCCTTTGCGTTGGGAATATGCTGGATGTATAGTTCATTGTCGTGGGTGTTGAAACTGTCGATATAATGAACGTAATCAGCCCAATGTAATACGGGGCCATTCAGCTTTTTTTCGGGGCCATCACAGGCCATAAACAGGGCCATGATAAGAGAAAGGGTCAGGGATTGGGCTAAGATTTTCAACGGCTTTAGGGGTTTTGTTTGCACAGCTTTAGGGGCAAATTACAAAAGGTGCCGTAAAATAAGAAAAACTCAGGTTTTTTGCTTTTTCTTTTTGGCCGCGGGGAAGAGGATATTATTAAGGATGAGCCGGTAGCCGGGTGAATTGGGGTGCATATTCAGATCCGTAGGTTGTTCGCCTACGGTATGTTGATAGTCTTCGGGGTCGTGACCGCTGTAAAAGGTCCAGAAGCCCTTACCAAAAGTGCTGTGGATATAGCGTACCTCATTAAGTGTTTTGTTTTCCCCCATGATCAGTACCTCTGATTTTACATATTGTTTTTTGAAACCCGTGGTCTGCCCGTAAAAACCTTTGATGAGCCGTGTATGGTTTTGCGTGAGCATGGTGGGGATGGGATCCCACTTAGCACTGAATTCAAACAACTGAAAGTAGTCTTGTTCCTGCCTGATACCCCGTTCGGTGGGTTGATTGTCAATCGATGAATACTCGTATTCATAGGGGTCACGGGAGAGGATAAAATCTTTAAAGGCAAAAGTATTATCAAAGTTGAGCTTGGATTGAGCCTGGGGATCAGCAGGGTCGCCATCATACATCCTATCACAGATATCCACACCTTCAGCGGCCAGGGCGATGTCGTAAGTGTCTGTGGCTGAACACATGGCAAAGAGAAACCCGCCACCAGCTACAAATTCCTGTATTTTTTTGGCTACCCCAAGTTTGAGCTGAGAGACTTTGTTGTACCCGTGTTTGCGGGCGGAGGCCTCAAATTCCTTTTGCTGCTCGATATACCAGGGCCGGTTTCTGAAGTTCCTGTAAAACTTACCATATTGTCCGGTAAAGTCCTCGTGGTGCAGGTGCAACCAGTCATATTCGGGCAGGTTACCAATCAATACATCGTCATCGAAGACCACATCGTAGGGGATTTCGGCATAGGTGAGTACCAGCGTTACGGCATCGTCCCAGGGCTGTTTGCTCTTGGGGGAATATACGGCAATACTGGGGTATTTCTCCAGTCGCATCACATCGGTATTGGAGGAGGGACTGGACATTTGCTCCATGATATTGGTAGACTCCGCATCAGAGACCACCTCATAGCCTACGCCACGGATGATCAGTTCATTCTCAAATTTCTGCGAATACCTGAATAAAAAACTACCCCCCCGGTAGTTGAGCATCCAGTTTACGATATCATCGTGTTGCAATACCCAAAAGGCAATGCCATATGCTTTCAGGTGGTTGGTCTGCTTTTCGTCCATAGGCACCAGAATCTGGCTGGCCCACAACGCCTTGCTCATCATAATAAATACCAACAGGATTAAAACTCTTTTCATATCAACCAAATCTTTACCCACAGAATCAACCATTTACAGGATGGATGTTCAAGTTAACATAATTTATCATTCTAAAACGTGCAATTTACGTAAATTGATTCGTGAAATAATAATTAAGTGAATTTAGCAGAAAATTTTAGAGAAGGTATACGTTCGGTAGGTGCCAACCTGTTGCGGTCTATTCTTACGGCACTCATCGTAGCCATTGGTATCATGTCACTGGTAGGTATCCTTACGGCCATTGATGGTATACAGAGCTCGGTGAAAGATAACCTGTCTGACCTTGGCGTGAATACATTTAATATCTACAATAAGCGGAATGACCAGGGGAAGAGTGGAGGAGTGGCCACTAAAACATATCCTCCCCTGAAATATAAGGAAGTACAGGAATTTATAGATAAGTACAATTACCCCGCCAGCGTAAGCTTGTCATCGACCATTACAAGTGTGGCAGAGGTGAAGCATCTTTCTGAAAAAACCAACCCAAACATCTGGGTGATGGGTGCCAATGACGAATATGTGGCGTTGAAAGGGTTGAATATTGAAAAAGGGCGAAATTTCTCCAGCCTTGATGTGCGGTATGGTACCAATGTGGCCATCATCGGCCATGGGATAGCTACTGACTTGTACAAGGAAAATCAGAACCCCCTGGGCAGTGAACTGGCATTGATGGGTAGTAAGGTGCGCGTGATTGGGGTCATGGAAAAAAAAGGACAGATGGGCGGTGGAAGGAGTTATGACAATATGGTGGTGCTGCCATTGCAGTATGGCAAACGACTGGCAGGCAACAGGGTGTTGGGATATGACCTCAACGTAGGGATTGACAGTGGGCATAATATGGATAAGGCCATGGGTGAAGCAACCGGGCTGATGCGCCTGATCCGCCACGACAGGATAGGAGAGGAAAACTCTTTCGAGGTAGAACAAAGTGTTTCTCTTTCGGAACGTATGGCCGAAGTGACCGGTGTATTGCGCATAGGCGGATTTGTGGTGGGCTTTGTGTCCTTGCTCGGTGCGTCCATTGCCCTGATGAATATTATGATGGTGTCGGTGACAGAACGCACCCGGGAAGTGGGCATCCGGAAAGCCCTGGGCGCCACGCCCCTGCGTATTCGCCAACAGTTTATCATTGAGGCCATAGTGGTATGCCTCATTGGCGGCGCCTTCGGTATCATTTGTGGTATTGGAATAGGCAACCTGGTATCGGGCCTGTTGGGTATCGAAGGGATGGTCATCCCCTGGCTGTGGATGCTCTTTGGTGTGGCGCTCTGTGTAGTGGTTGGCTTGCTGTCCGGGTATTATCCGGCATATAAGGCCTCCTTGCTGGATCCCATTGATTCACTGCGGTTTGAGTAACAAGAGCAGGAAACCAGGCCCGACGCTTCAGTCCGGGAATAAGGGGCGTGTTGTCAAAAGCTGTTAATTTTATTTTTCAACTACTATTTTACTTTCTTTACTTAGTTCTACTTTGTCAGGTCAGGTATTTGTGAGTGTTTTTCCGTGCCTACAGGAGGAGAGGAACACCCACAAAGGGATCATTTAAAACCGTTGTTCCGGTTAAACTCTTCGATTTACCAGACTGACAAAATTTTGTTTATTGGGGGTGTCTGATCGTTGTTCTTGTTTTCTAAGAGAAAATACACTAAAATCGAACCTAAATTCTCCATTATGAACAAAATACTGATAACCCTGATTGCTATTATGACGGTATATACTACAGAGGCCCAGCGGCCAAAGCCTAATTATGACGAATCGAAAGTTCCATCTTTCACGCTGCCCGACCTGCTTAAAAAAGCCGATGGAACGGTTGTGAAGACATCCCGGGAATGGGAAGAAGGCCAAAGGGCGGAGTTATATGCCCTTTTCCGCGACCAGATGTTTGGCCGTGTGCCGGATGGCCAGGCCGATGTGCGCTTTGAAGTGCGCAATGAAGACAAAAAAGCCCTGGGAGGTAAAGCCATACGAAGGGAAGTGCATGTGTACTTCTCCGATGATGATGCCGGCCCAGGTATGGATATCCTGATCTATCTGCCCAGAAGCAAGGATCCCGTGCCCACAGTGGTAGGCCTC
>JAOUKJ010000295.1 GCA_029882675.1 Cyclobacteriaceae bacterium | reverse complement strand
CTGGAACGGGCCTGCACCCGAGCGTGGTTACAACCCTGAACTTTCACCACACATCAGTAATGACATCTTCCCACACTGGCGCAACTATGCCGAGTATGGCGGGGGTATGGTTACAGATTGGGGTGCACATATGTTCGATATCGCCCAGTGGGGCCTGGGCATGGATCGCAGCGGTCCGGTAAGTTTTGTTCCGCCCGGGGGTAATGATCCCAAAGAAGGCATGAAATTTTATTATGAAAATGGCGTCGAAATGATCCATCAGGACTTCGGAAGGGGAAACGCCGTGCGCTTTATCGGAACAGAAGGTACCATTGATATCAGCCGGTCGTTTTTAGAGAGTACTCCTGAAAACATTGTGCAAGCTGAAATAAAATCCAGTGATAAAAGACTTTACAATAGCCGCGACCACTACGGTGACTGGCTCAATGCCATCAGAAACCGCACGCAACCTATCTGTGATGTAGAGACCGGCCACCGATCCGCTTCGGTGGGCAACCTGGCCAATATTGCTTATAAACTGAAGCGAAAACTGACCTGGGATCCCGTGAAGGAAAAATTTAAAAAAGACCAAGGAGCCAACCAATTACTGGGTAAAGTGATGCGCGCTCCATGGAGTCTGAAGGTTTAACCGGTAGGGGAAGTCGTGATGGAGCATGCCGGTGGATGAAGTTTCAATGGATGATTTAGTGAAAGAAAAATGATGTGTATCTGTCCATATTGCGGCAAAGAAAAGAAAGGTATTGTGCCTGGAAAATACGAATGTTCCAACTGCTTTACCCGGTTTGAGTTGTTGAATAACGGAACCATTCAGGTGGAAAGGCTCACCGGACAGCGAAAACAAAGTATTTATGGCTTCCCCCTCTTTGATTTTGTATTGTATTTGGTAATACCCTCCTTGTATATCTTCAAGGATCTTTCCCGGCAGGGATTAGATCTATTCATCGGTGTGTCAATTACGGTTATTATTATACCGTTGGTTATTGCCGTGTGGGACGTGTTATGGGATCGGAAGGTCAAGAAAAACACCTTAGAGTTATTATTTGCCGCTATGACCTCCAAAAAAAAACGATATACTTATAAAGATCAGTTACGCGGTAAAGTAGCGTTATATACGGAGATGGTTGCTATAGCGATGCTTATTATGTGTGTACTGATCAAGGCAATCATATGAAATCTGACGCCATGTAAATATCCGGAAATTTATATATTTTTGTGGCCATGCCTTCAAATGAAGGGGTGTTTCAGTATACCGACACACGCCTGTTATTTATTTAATTCCTTATTATTTTCCTTAACCTAAATAGTTCAAGAATTGTTTAGTCCAGGGAGCCAACATTTTGAAAGAAGAAAAATCAACATTCAAGCGCCCTGGCAAAAAACATGAGCCAAAGGGTCTTACAATTCTTTACGAGGATCAGGATATTCTTGTCGTAAATAAAGCAAACGGCCTTTTAACGGTAAGTACAGATCGAGAAAAGGAGAAGACTGCCCATTATCTATTGAATGAATATGTAAAAAAGGGAAATACACGATCCAGGAACAGGATTTTCATTGTACATCGTCTTGACAAAGACACTTCAGGTATTTTGATTTTTGCAAAAAGTGAAAAGGTGAAGCGTTATTTACAGGATGACTGGCCAGCTTTTAATAAAACCTACTTTGCGGTGGTACACGGCAAACTGAAAGAAAGAGAGGGCGTTATCACCTCTTATCTGGCAGAAAACAAAGCCCATAGAGTGTATTCAGTAAAAGATCCTGAAAAAGGAAAGTTTTCAAAAACAGGATACAAAGTACGCAAGCAGTACGGAAACTTCAGTTTACTTGAAATTACCCTTTTTACCGGCAGAAAAAATCAAATTCGGGTTCATTTCTCTGAAATGGGTCATCCTGTAGCAGGAGATAAAATGTATGGGAAAGAAGATAAGGGCATAAAAAGACTGGCCCTGCATGCAGCTACACTTACAATCGCACATCCCCATACTCGTGAGAAAATGATTTTTGAAGCTGAACTTCCTCAATATTTAAAACGCCTTGTTAAGGATTAACTAATATGATTTAAACTGATTTTGGTGAAGGAATATCAAATTCAGCCCTTCTTGGATCAGCGAGTAATCGGTTGGCCTCAACAGAACGATCTCCAACAAAGTGCTCTGCCTGTCCATCAAACCTTAGCCATGGCCCAACGATATATTCAGCCCTGTCCTGAGGAACACCCATCCCATCCTGCGCTATATCGTGAATTTTCATAAACTCTTCATAGGCCAGGTCATTGTCCCCAAATCGACCTGCGCGAGCATTAAAGGGTACTTTTTCACCCAAACGGTAGGAAATATTCATGAGGTGACCCAGCGTACAGCTGTAATGGGCATCATGCATTGTTCCGTTGGCCATTTTAGGGTTGTTGGCCCGGCATGCCGCTACAAAACTACCAAATGCGCCACCTGGCGTAATTTCTACCTTGTTAATGGCTACCTTCCGTGCCTGGCTTCCGTTGTGCGACACGTACCCATCATCGCTAAGCCTTCCTCCATCTTCGAAATAGAATCGGTTGGTCACCTCTTTTTGGTATCCTTCGTGGTCAACATTCCTCACGTTGAAAAATACATATTGACCGTTGGAAAATTCGGCGAGGGCAAACATCGTATTGGGCGTTTCACCCTGGTCGCCCCAGTTAAACCTGCCACCTATGGCCATTACGCGAACAGGGTGTGTGTTTTCAACTTCAGCATCAAGGCCCCAATATGCCACATCAAGTTGATGAGTGCCCTGGTTGTTTAATTCTCCGTTGCCTATGCCCCAGAACCAGTGCCAGTTGTAATGCACCAGATTTTTGTGATAGCGATCTATAATAGCAGGTCCTTTCCAAAGATTCCAATCCAGGTTTTCAGGTGGATTCGAGTAGGGCTCAAAGCCAATACCTTTTCGGGGTTTACAGGCAAAACCATGCGACACCAACATCTTTCCATATTTCCCTGAGCGCACATCTGAAACCGTTTCTGCCCACTTCGGGTCGCTCCTGCGTTGTGTGCCATGCTGAACCACTATGCCATATTTTTCAGCGGCCGCTAAAGCAACACGTCCTTCATAAATATCATGGCTTGCAGGTTTTTCAACATAACAATGCTTCTTTGCCTGGGCTGCCCAAATAACCATCAGTGAATGCCAGTGATTGGGCGTAGCACAGCTGATGGCATCAATATCCTTATTGTCCAGTACTGTACGAACATCTGTTACTCCCTGTACTCGTGAGCTTAGGCCACCCTTTTCTTTTAATTGACTTACCCTTTCGGCACGTACCGAGCTGTCGGGATCAACAAGGTAGGCAATTTCTACGTTTTCAAGCCCGCCAAAGCCATTGATATGACTTTTTCCACGACCATTCACACCACATACAGCAATTCTAAAACGGTCATTCGCCCCTATGATCGAAGCATATGATTTTGCGCTGAAGCCCATGGCGCCAATAGTGATCCCTGTAGTCCCTAGAATACTTTTTTTGATGAAGTCTCTCCGTTGTGTCATATTAAAATTTTTAAAGCATGTATGATGGTGAAAGGTAAATACCCGTAATCAGGCAATCCTTTTGCAGGGTAAAGTAAGAAGACTAAAACTATGAAAAAAGAGATTGGGGGAATTATTCATCAGAAATTAAATATGAGACGCCAAATGAAGACATCGTCACCTTAAAAGGAGTGTTAGGAAGGCACTTTTGAAAAGTCATAAGGCAAACGATCGAATCAATTTAATAACCATACTTTTCCCGTCTCCATGGAGGAGAGTTTAACGAAGGCTTTCCATCCCGATAATACAGTCAATCAGTCCAAGTGAATAAAATTTTATTCATAATGGTGATGACTTGATTCCATCGTAAAATAGTATATCCCACCAATAATAGCTAATGCTACAATTAAGGGCATAAGGGTAAATCCCAAAGGTGTAAAAGCCAACATCAAAACGAGGACAATTGCTATTTGTAACACCCTTTTCATAACCTATATATTTAGTCCAATGTTAATATAGAACAATTAAATGACAATTCCAAGAATAAAGAGCCAAGAATTATGGCAGTGGGGTAAGAGACAAAAAGGTGATGAATCCTTTACTAATACTAACCGTCCCGGTTGTTCACATACCCTTCCGGGACGTTGCAGGCCTGAACAGGGCTTGACGGATCACCAGAGCCATCGCCATCCACATCTTTATAGAAAGTCTGAACGGCACAATCGCCTGCTTTAATGGTTTGGTCTAGTGCGCGCAACAAAGACAAATTGCTCTTTAACGTATCAAGGGAAATCTCCCAGATCATAATACCCCCCAGTTGCTGTTTGGCCAGTACTGTTTTTTTTACGATCATGGGTATGCCATTGTAGTATTTCATATCCACCGAATCACGGTAGGCGTTTTCTACGTTTTCACTGATAATATCCCTGAAAGAGATATACCGCGCAGGGGGTGTAAAATCAAATCCGTAAAAGGGGACGCCCAAGGTAATTTTCTCGGGGGAAATGTTGCGTTCCTGCGTCCAAAAGTAAATTGCCTCTTCAGCATATGAGTAGGGCGAGTGGGGACCGATGTCATCAGGTCTCCACATTCCTGTCTTGTCATAGACCATCACATTGATAAAATCATATGCTTCCAATGATTCCTGAGTTACTGATTCATGCAGGCCAGTGGCGCCCAAAGCAGTGGTAATGCCTTTCCCTTTGGCATGAAGCGCATTTTTCAGCTCAACGACAAAAGGGGTGTATCTGTTTTTGATATAAGGCAATAAGTTCCATTCAATATCCACATCTATCCCATCCAGATTGTTGCTATCTACATAGTCCAACAGGTTTTTAATGAAATTCGGCATATTTTCAGGATCAAGTACGGAGTTCCAGATGGCTGTATCCGGTTTACCGCCCCCGGCAAGGGAAAGAAACACTTTGAGGCCTGCTGTATGGCCCTTTTCAACAATGGGCCTGATATCCTTATTACCACTAAAAATAATTTCGCCCTTCGCGTTGGGATTGCCAAAGGCCAGGTTCAGGTATGTCAGCTTTTCAAGTTCAATATTATCGATTTTTTCAAAACCACCTGCACTGAGATAACCTACAACCTTGAAGTCCGTATCCGGCACATAAATGTCAGGCCCGGTAGTGTAAAGGGGTTCTTTTTGACAAGAAGTAAAGGCCAAAGAAAAAAGCGAGACGAGTAAAAGAAATAATAATGTTGTTGGTTTCATGATCAAAGGGATTGTCATTGAAGTTAAAGTTAGTCGAATCCCATTTAATTATCAAAAAACAGCAGTGCTATTTGGCCACGAAAAGGGAAGAATACAGGCAATTGTTTGGTTCATGAATGTTGATACAATGCCGTTTACTTACAAAAATGTTTGCCCTATAAAGATAGGTTCAAGGTAATTAACCACAAAGTACACTAAGGGAAATACACAAAGATCACGGAGATCTTCAATTTGTGTATAAAGTTAAATTACTTTGTGTTCTTCCGAAGCTCGGAAGCGCCTTCCCCCGACCATTCAACGATTTTTTTGCCATTATTTATTTTAGACAAAATGAATGAAATTAGGTTTTTTATAACGTTATTTCAGAGAATGCTAAAAGCAATTATGACGGTACAGTAAATTTGAAAGTGGCCTTTATTG
>JAOUKJ010000296.1 GCA_029882675.1 Cyclobacteriaceae bacterium | reverse complement strand
GGAATTTTTCCTTCAGAAAGTTGATGGTATAATCCATTGGCCGGTTGTACATCCAATAGATGAAACCAAGCACAAGCATATTTTTACAACGATCAATTTCCTTTGCGCCCAGCCCGGAATCGACCAGTGCCGTTCGGGTAAGCTTGGTCACTGCAATTTTATTGACATAAAAGTCACTCAAGGATTGATCTTCGAGCGGATTTTCCGCATAACCCGCCATACGAAGGCTTTTACTATCAAAGCCATCCGTATTAACAATGATTGTCCCACCTTTGTTCAGGTTTTTAATAGAGACCTTCAAAGCGGCAGCATTCATAGCTACCAACACATCATAGTTATCTCCGGGAGTAAATACCTGATCACTACCGAATTTGAGTTGAAATCCGGACACACCTCCAAGGGATCCTTTCGGTGCCCTGATTTCAGATGGATAGGTGGGAAAGGTGCTAATATCGTTCCCAAATAAACCGGCAGTTTCCGTGAATTGCCCTCCTGTTAATTGAATTCCGTCCCCCGAATCACCGGCGAATAAAATTACGGCTTCTTTTTTGCTTTCAGCTGACATAGTAAATTTATATGCTTAAATAAAGTAGTAACAAAATTAGTGATAAACATGTTTCTATAAAAGCTCACTGCCACACATTTTACAATACCGGGCATCTTTATCATGGCCGGCGGTATTGCATACATTACAAGTATAAGAAGTTACTTGCTTTGTCTTATTTTGCTGTGAAATTTCGGCCGTAACAATACCTGTAGGAACAGCGATAATACCATAACCTAATATCATGATCAGGCTGGCCAATGTTTGTCCAATGACGGTTTGGGGAGCAATGTCGCCATACCCCACCGTGGTAAGCGTAACGATGGCCCAATAGATGCTCCGGGGAATACTTGTGAACCCGTTTTCTCTCCCCTCAATCAGATACATGATTGAACCCAGAATGACAACCAAAATAAAAACACTTCCTAAAAATACCGTGATTTTGGCCCGGCTGGCTTTCAACGCCTGGGCAAGTTGAGAGGCCTCACCAAGAAAACGTACAAGCTTAAATATTCTGAATACCCGAAGTAAACGTATGCTTCGGATGACTAAAAGGGCATGCGCACCGGTAAAAACAAGTCCCAGATAAGTCGGTAAAATGGATAAAAGGTCAACTATACCAAAAAAACTAAAAAAGTACTTTTTCGGCCGGGGAGATATCATGATGCGGGCAAGGTATTCGAGGGTGAAGATTAAAGTAAAAAACCATTCAATAATCAGTAAAAGATCCTTGTAGAGGTTACTGATGCTCTCCACGCTCTCCAGCAAGACAACGGCCACGCTGAGCAGGATTGTAATGAGCAGGCCCACATCAAAGAATTTCCCCCAGTAGGTGTCTGCTTCAAAAATAATCACATATAAATCTTTACGCCATTTGTCGCGGCGTGCTTTTTTACTATTCATTTGGTTTGATGATTAACGTACCTTTCGCTTTACTTTCAATTTCCTGTTTATTCATCATGAGCTTCCTGTATTTTCCCTGTGCAAACATTTCAGCCTGGTCATTATAATGTTCACTAAACACATTGCCCGATTGTCCGGTGGGAATAATGCCTTCAGTTTCTTCGACATTACCAAAATCAATAACCTTTCTGATGGCAGGGCCAACTGTCACCGGAAAAGTAGCCTCACTGCTCATTTTGAACATCATATTGTTGATTACAGCATTTCCCCCATCCACTTCAAAAGGGCCAACATTAAAAAACGGGGCAAACAAGTCGATGGTGCCAAGGGGGTGACTGTGGGTTAATTGATGAATCCTCCCCCAATGCCAGCCATCTACCTCTTCACCCAGATCGTAGGCCAGTTGGTAATAGGCATTTGATAAAGCGAGGGCGAAGATGTCTTCGCGGCTTTCCTGTTTATCTGTATAGATATTATCCCACCACTTGTTGTCCGGATCATGGAGTAGTTTGAGGTAACTACGCTTCATAATGCCCAATGTAGCTATACTATAATACCTCTCTTCGCCCAATTCGTCACTCATAGTTTCAAAAAGAATATTGTTAAGCAGGGTGTAGTATATGGAGGGTTGTACCATTGATTTTAACTGACTGCCATCCCAGTCTTTAAGAGCTTCGATCATTTCCTGCTCCCAGATGTTGAGTTCCAAAGTAGCGCAAACCTCATAAATGGTTTGGGCTATGCGGGCAGTGGGTGCGGAGGTTACGTCCAGTTCCATGTTTCTCAAATCTGCTGCCGTCCATTTATCTTTCGACTCAAGGAGGGTTCTTATCCGCAAGGCCCTGTCTTCCGGCATATAATATCCGGGATAAAGCACACCTTCTATTGAATCGGGCTGGTTGTTGGCAGTATGGACAAAATGCCAGGGGGTGTTTATTGCATGGGGGTTGGAGGTGAAATCATAAAATCCTACAGGATCTTGTGATCCGTCACCATTTAGAAAAACTTTTGAGTTTACGTGTTCGGGACGCTTTACCAGACTGGCTACGGAGAACCAGGCATAATTGTTCTCGGCATCTCCGGTCATCACATTTAATCCCGGCGCCCCGATATTGGCTACGGCATGTCGTATTTCATATACATTTTGAGCCCTGCCCAGGGCATATACCGATTCGAGCAACTTGCTTTTTGTTTGCGTAAAACCCCACCAGACAGACACCGGCTGATCCAGTTGTCCGGGAAAGTTTTCAATAACTTCATTAATTACCGGCCCGTGACGATTTTTTTTAACCTCAAAAAAGTAAGGCTCTTCCCCTTTGACCAGCAGGCTGTCATGTGTTACCACCATTTCTTCCCAATCATTGCCGTTTTTGATTTTCAGTGGGTTGTCAGGGTGTTGTTCTTCAATGAAAAAATCCACATCATCGTTTTCGAGCATGGTCAGCCCCCAGCCACAGTTCCTGTTATGTCCGAGAATGGCAAAGGGAAATCCGGCGGCATAATGTCCGTAGATCGACTGTCCCGGGTATTCCAGATGAGCCTCATACCAAACGGCAGGTTGCGAAAACTGGATGTGGGTATCGTTCGTAAGGATGACATTTCCGGTCGCAGATTTTTCCGGCCCAACAACCCACCCATTGCTCCCATGCCAAAGGGGTACCGGGAGGGTATTAAAAATAGCGGCCAGTCCTTTTGATATCCCGGCTGTCAGGGAGTCAGCAGGAAAATTGGGGATAATTTCGGTATTCTTTTCACTCCTGAGGGCCAGGGCAGCCAAATAATCTGGCCCAAATTGCTGATAAATGTGGGTGAGAATCGGATCTGTTTTAAAACCTTCGGCAAAGCCTACAGACATAAACCCGATCAAATGATAAAAGTCTTCCGGAGTAAAGGGTGATTTAGGGATGCCCATAATGGTAAACTCAAGGGGTGTAGGGCCTGTTTCCACGAAGGTGTTTACTCCTTGTTGATAGGCAAGGGCTGCCTTTTGGAAAGGTTGTTCCGGTGTACCGGAAAGCTCCTGTTCTACAAATTCATTGGCTTTTTCACGGATGCCCAGTGTGCGGAAAAACAGATCAGTTTTGATGAACTCCGGCCCTAATATTTCAGCAAGGCGCCCGGTGGCTACCCTCCTGACCATTTCCATCTGAAAAAGCCTTTCCTGTGCATGTACGTATCCCAGGGCAAAATAGGCATCTTCTTCATTTTTCGCATAGATATGAGGCACGCCATAGCTGTCGAAATGGATGGTAGTTTCTTCGGCTATTCCGTTCAGAGCCAGCGAACCATCATATTGGGGAGAAAGGCCTGATAAATATATTCCCAGGCCAAAAGCGCTGAAACAAAGAATGACCAGGAGCCCTATGAATAGCTTTTTCATATTGTGTTGCAGTTAAATTCAGGTAATAAGTGTGGTTTGAATATAAAAGAAAATGCTGAGTATATTGAAAGTTTTGTCAATCCAGCCCCATCATAATAAAGGCACCCCAATATATTGGTTCTTTATATTCTGTCCGCAGTTCTTTTTTAGCATCCACAAAAGACTTTCTTTTATCACCAGTTTCCAGCCATTTTTTATAAAAGTTAACCATCAGTTTTTGGGTGGCTATATCATCTACTTTAAACATGCTCATGATCAGTGTTTTTGCACCGGCCACCATAAAGGCGCGTTGTAAACCATAAACACCTTCACCTATTTCAAGTTTGCCCAGGCCGGTTTCACAAGCACTCAATACCACCAGGTCTGTTTGATCCAGATTGAGGTTCATGGCTTCATAAGCGGTTAAAATCCCATTCTCCAGGTTGTAGTTAAAAGCGCTTTTATCCAGTAAATCGCCACCACCTGTGAGGATCAGGCCGGTTCTCAACAGGGGATTGTTAGTTGCTGTCAATTCGTTGAGTTCCATGTCACTGGTTTGTTTTATTTCAGGGTTGAAGAAGCCATGCGTGGCGATGTGTAATACATTGGGGTTGAGCAGGGCTTTTACCTGTTGCTCTGTGGCTTCATCTTTGGTGAAGTAGTCGCTGTTAAATCCGTTGTCACTTAATAGCTTTCTCAATTGCCTGACTTCGGTTTCTGTACCGGGCAGAGCGCTTATTTTATTGCTGGCCGTGGTGGACGAATAGTATATCGGATTACCAAACATCATGGCCAACGCATCTTTTTCAGGCCCTGCCTTTTTAAGTGAATGGAGGAAAATGTCTTTGGTGTTACTAACCAGGATGATGTTGGAATTGTCGATCACATATTTCCCATCCCCGGTAGGAATGGCTTCCAGGTTAATCTGATTATATACGCCATCGGGTGAAAGGTAAAGCGTGGAGAGGTTTCCCACTTTTGAAACAATGGGTTCCCAGAAATTGCCATAGCTTAAACGGTCTTCCATTCGAAATTCGATATTGTTTTTATAATACCTGAATAATTTATTTTCGAGGTCGTACCCGTTTTTTATAAGAAGGACTTCAGGTATAGGCTTTGATTTTATATTCTGCACATAGATCACCGCATATACGATTGAGTCTGTAAAGGTGTGGTTGAAGTGCCTGTAGCGGATCATTTCCAGGGCCACCTCATTTTCCTTAAGCGTATTGCGTACATTTTCCCAGGTTACTTTCGATTCTTCCAGGGTACTGCCAAAGGCTTCAGATCCATTGCTCAGCTCTCTTTCAAGCAGTTCTACCTCCTGGGTCAGCCTGGCGGGGTTGATGTTGTTCTCTACCAGTTGCTGGTCAGACATGGCCAGGGCCCGGGTGAGAAAATCTTTTCGAGCAAGCCAATCCATATATTTGGCTTTCAGCTCTTCATCATCGCTATTAAGTATCCGCTCCCTTACTTTTATGGATGAATTGAGGAGTAGGGCCTTGGTGAGTAGGGCATTGTTGTACATTTTGCTCACCGCATCCTTGTCCTCATTCATATATTGGATAGCAAGTGTATTGTAAAACTCAAAATCCGGCCTGATCATGTTCCAGAATTTCGCCTTTTCTCTTTCGCTGAGCGCCTTAAAATAGTCTTTGATGAAATCCTCATAACTGCTCAATGCCGATTCCATGGTTTCTTTCGCCTGCCTGCCCTCTCCTTCCATGTAATAGACCTTACTTAATTTAGTCAGTACCTTTACATATTCCGGGTGGTTTTTATTGAGGGTTCGTTTGTAAATATCCAGTGCTTTGTCGTAAAATTCTTTTGCTTTAATG
>JAOUKJ010000294.1 GCA_029882675.1 Cyclobacteriaceae bacterium | reverse complement strand
ATTTCTATACCCAGTTTATCATACTCTTCCTGAAAGGCATATTCGCCCAACAACCAGAGCCATGCCCGATCGTTAATCGTATATTTATCTGTTTCAGTGGGCTGACGATTGGCGAAAACAGTAAAATTACGCTCCTGAAAATCGACTACTGACTGATATTCGTTGATTGTTATATCATTACCATTTATAGATCCTGTTGAATTGTCCCGGAAGAAGATTGAATTACTTCCCAACAAATCATTAAGGATAAAAGATAATATTGCAGCGGATACCAGCACCACAACAAATTTCCCCATCTTGTTGCGCAACGTATTGATTAATGCCATGTTCGATTAAGTTATTTTTTTTACGAGGCGCAAATTTAAAGAGTTCAACAGTAAAAACAAATTATATATTCAAGACATCCTAAAGTGATGCTCAATCCTTCATTTTTAGCTTCACGGTGCCGATTTTTGTATCGTGCAGGGTGTTGATCTGGATTGAATAATGCTGGAGTTCGATGTGTTCACTAATTTTGGGCATGTCCTCAATGATATTCAGGATCATTCCACCAAGTGTTTCGTATTCACCTTCGGGAAGATCCCATCCATATTTATCATTCAGGTAATCGATCTCCAGACGGGCGCTCAGCAGCCACGTACGTTCATCTACCTGCATCTCGACAAACTCTTCATCATCGTGCTCATCTTTTATTTCACCAAATATTTCTTCAATAATATCTTCCATACTTACTACCCCTGAGGTGCCCCCGTATTCATCAGCCACCAGCGCCAGGCTTTTCCGCTCGTTGATAAACTGAATCATCAATTCACTGGCGAGCATAGCTTCAGGGACAATAATAATAGGCGCCAGGAAGTCCTGTATTTTCTTTGGTTTTTTAAACATATCCAGCACATGGCAGTACCCTATCACATCATCGATACTCTCCTTATAAACCAGTATTTTAGAATGTCCGCTTTCAGTAAACATTCTGGAAAGCTCCTCTACACCGTCTTCAATATCCACTGCAGAAACCTCCGTGCGGGGAATCATGCAATCCCTGATTTTGACCGTCTTAAACTCAAGTGCATTGTTAAGTATTTTGGTATCAAAACCTATTTTTGAATTTCGCCTTTCACTCAATTCCACCATATTTTTCAGGTAGTTGTTCAGGTCCGTCAACCCGTAAACCGGCTTATCTTCAGCATATTCCAATCCGAAAACGCGGGTAAGCATAAATCGGGACAAAGAGACAACCAACACCATAGGCAGGTAAAGGATCCAATACATGACCATCAGGGGGAAGGCGAAAACTGTCATCATCCGGTTGGGATTGATCAGGAAAATACTCTTGGGCAGAAACTCTGCCGAAAACAGTACAATCAGGGTGGATATTATTGTTTGAATGATAAAAAACAACAACTCACTGTCTTCAACCATTGGGAAAAGCTGAAAAATAAACGGACGAAGAAATTCAGTAATAAACATACCAAATAACACCAGGGCAAGCGTATTTCCCACGAGGGTAACCCCCATAAAATGGCTTTGATTCTGTATAAAATAACTCAGAAAGCGGCCAGCCACCGGTATTTTTTTTGCTTGTATTTCCAATTGCAGCTTATCTGAGGAAATAAATGCGATCTCTATCCCTGAGAAAAAGGCCGATAACAACAACATGACAATGATCAATACCAGGTAAGCTTCCATGAGTTATTTCTTTTCACTGTTCTTAACAGCCTCTTTTCTCATTTTGTACCAAAGTAGCAAACCTATGGACAACATGTACAACCAGTATGAGGCACCAAATCCATAAGTCATGGTTTGATGAATGCCAATTAACAAAAAACCGGCAGCCAGGGAAAATATGATGGTCTCCTTTAATTTCATTATAATTCAATTTCTCCTTCAAATCCCTCCTTAATACTCCAATCCGAAAAATTCTGGTTAGACTCCAGTCCGGTACCCGTAATCACATTTTCACCCTCCTTAATAGTTACAAACCTATCGGTATATATCCTTTCTTCCTTAGGCACCCAAAACAGCTCTTCGGTGTTGAGCTGCTGCTGTCTGGTGTAACCCTTGACAACGACGTCACCTACTGCCTTCCAAAGATCTTCTTTTCCATAGTAGGTGGCCTTGTTTGATTGTATTGTAGATGAAAGGGAGCCATCCAATTCAAAAAACTCAATAAAGATCCCATCGGGAAATTCCCTGTTACCATCTTTAAGTTCCAGCATGGTTGGGGTTTTTAGCTTCACTTTTTTAATGGCTGTTTCAGAATAATACATATCCACATCATGTGCAATCCGCAACGGGCCATTATATACTTCTTTCTGTTTAGCCTCCTCTATATTTTCATTGCATGAAAACAGATTTAACCCTATAAAAACCAGCAAAATTTCTTTACGCAGCAATTTCATTATTCAATTCTTTTTGCAAATATAATACTATTCCTTTTATGCACTTCGTTCCGAGCCTTTCAACATTGATACCACCTCACAAAAACAATGCCCCTAACCTGAATAATTCAGGATAAAGACACTAAATCCATATATTACTTCCCTCACTGCAGTTTTTACAGATATCAATGGATTTTCGGGCGGTCAGAATACGTTTGCGAAATGCCTGATACTGCCCCCCGTTCCATATTTGTTCAAAAGAAGATTTATTGATGTCGCCAAGTACATATTTAGCATCTTTATCAAAACAACAGGGAACCACTTTACCATCCCAGGTTAGCACACAAGAGTGCCACATCCGCCAGCAGTGGTCGAATAATTTATTTTTCAGGACATAACCCTGTCCGTTTTTCCGATATCTGGACAAAGCCGGATCAGTGGGAAGCAGGTCCGGCCCCGTTACCTGATCATATATCTGGGCCGTTTTAAAAAGCAGCTGGTCTACGCCCCATTGGGCAGCCATCTTTTTTATTTGAGGCAACTGGTGTTCGTTATGATTAAAAACAATAAACTGAAGTGAGATAAATGGTGTTTTAGCCCCGCTTTTTTTCTTCCAATCCACCAGGTTATGAATCCCTTCCTTTACGCGTTCCAGGTTTCCATTCTTGCGGTACTTCTCATAACTCACCTGGTCTGTTCCATCCAATGAAATTATTATTTTGTCCAGCCCTGACTCAACAGTTGCACGTGCATTTTCACTATCCAGAAAATGGGCATTTGTTGAGGTAGACGTAAAAACACCTTTCACGGAGGCCTGGTTTACCATATTTAAAAATTGGGGATGTATAAAAGGCTCTCCCTGAAAGTAAAAGGTCAGGTACATCAGCGTTTCTGACATTTGATCCATTATCTTATTAAACAATGCCGGTTTAATATTTCCCGTAGGGCGCGTAAATGATTTCAATCCACTGGGGCACTCCGGACAGGCCAGGTTGCACGCTGTTGTAGGCTCAACAGACATTGCAATAGGCAGTCCTGAAATAATTCCGCTTTTAGTAGCCCGGGCCCTATAATAGCTTGCCAGAATAGCCAGCGCATTGCGCAGACGCTTTGGATTTGTTTTTTTTACAATACCAGTGTATTCAGACCACATAAATGCAAATAACGACATAAAAAAACTAATCATAAAAAAGCAGGTTTTAGCCCACTTCAGTGCTGGAAAAACCCAATCAACGTTTAAACCTGTAAATTACCGCGTCATTTGACTAAAAAACGTTTCCCGCTAGACCTTTTAGTCCGGATTGCTTATCTTGCCTGATAAAACATTAATGTGCAACCGCTTAAAACCATGCCTCATCTACAATGGAAAAAAAGTGTTGACCTTTGGTTAGTCCTTGCAATCATTTTTTATTTCTTCGCTGCGCAGGCTGGACTTCTACTCACGTTTGAAATTTCGAAGGAATCTATTTTGTGGCCGCCACCAGGGCTTGCCTTCGCCCTGCTTCTATTTTGGGGTAAAAGAATATGGCCAGGTATCATTATCGGATCTATACTGGCTCATCTCATCTGGTTTTTACACATAGATGTCACGCTATCCCCTACTGTGATCTATTGTGCCGTACTTATGTCAGCAGGCCAAACACTGGAGGCCCTGTTGGGATACTTTCTGATCAAGAAGGTCATTGGTGAATTCGATGGATTCAGTAAAACAAACCATGCATTTAGTTTTCTTTTCATTGTGCTGATCATGTGCCTTGTCGGCGCATCAGTTTCTACCTTAGGTATGTTTTCGGGTCAACTTTTACCCTCTGATGAAACTCCTTCCTTTTTCTTTTTCAAATGGGTAAGCAATGTGGTTAGTATATTGGTAATTACACCATTCCTTCTTTCATGGAAATGGCGATCACACATCCAATTGGGGAAAACAACCCTTTTTGAAACTGCATTCTTCGTCATTTTAGCTGCCGGTGTACTATACCTCAACACGATCCTTTCGATAAAAAATTCAATATCGTCTGCTATTCCGTTCCTTCTGATTCCTTTATTATTATGGATCACTTTCCGTTTCAATTTGAAGCTGATCATGACTTTGGTAGTGGCTACGGCCTTTACCTCTATTTATATTACAATCAATAAATCGGGTCCTTTTTACTTGTATACGGAAGAGAATTCCATGATCCTCAACCAGATTTACATCGGGATGATTTCCATTACTGCACTTATTCTTCATGCCACCATCCGGGAACGTAATGAAGTGCAAAACCACCTGAAAAATTTTAATGAAAAACTGGAATCTATGGTAACGGAAAGAACCAAGAAGCTGGAAGAAGAAATTGTAGTAAGAAAAAAAATGGAAGAAAAAACGAAATCTTCCAATCGGCGGCTAAAGAAAACAAACACAGAGCTGGATCATTTCGTATACAGCGTTTCCCATGATTTGAGGGCTCCTATTGCTTCCATTCTGGGGTTGACAAACCTCGCCAAATCAGAAACGGACATAAAAAACATAAAGGAAATAATCAGTAAAATTCAAAACAGCGCTTCACAACAAGACAAGTTTATCGGTGAAATCCTCGACATCTCCCGCAATGCCCGACTGGTTGTGAAAGCCGAAAAGGTCAATTTTAGTGAAATTGTTGACGAGGCTTTTGAATACGGCCGATACGGCTACCCCAATAAAAACGTTGAGAAAGAACTTGACATCAGGCAGGAAGGCCCTTTCTCTTCAGATAAACAACGCCTTAAGGTTATTTTTAACAATCTGATTGCCAACTCACTGCGCTATACAAATGGGAAAAAACCATTGATAAAAGTAAGTATCCAGGCTAATGACAAGATTGCCCATATCACTATTACCGATAACGGCATCGGCATTGGAAAGGAACACCTTGATAAAATATTTAAAATGTTTTACCGCGCTACCGATGAAGGTGCGGGCTCAGGCCTGGGGTTGTATATTGTAAAAGAAGCACTGGATAAATTAAAAGGTGAAATTAAAATAGAATCGACACCCAAAAAAGGAACTAAAGTAATGCTGGAAATTCCGCAACTTTAATCGTTATAAACCGATCTATTCCGGTAATTTTGACTTTTTATTAAAAATTTAATTTACAGGAAATTTAATATTGATTCGGCAATGGTTCAATGGTTAGGGACATTTTTTTTAAAACTCACCGGCTGGAAGGTGGCTGGCACATATCATCGTGAAATAAAAAAATACATTATTGTGGTGGGGCCACATACCAGCAATTGGGATTTTTTTATTGCCGTAGCTGTAAGGGCATCGCTTCAGATCAAGTCTTATTATCTGGCAAAAAAAGAAATTTTAGAATTTC
>JAOUKJ010000293.1 GCA_029882675.1 Cyclobacteriaceae bacterium | reverse complement strand
ATCTACTACTACTACTGTTGTTGTTCCCGATGATCATTGGGCAAAATCTGCTGGTTCATGCCCAGCGTATAGAAAACGTAAAAGCAGAGGCCAGTGGCTCAAAGATCATCATCACGTTTGATTTGATGGGGGAGGAACCCGGTCAAAAATTCGATCTGGAGGCTTTTGCGTCGCACAATGATTTTGCTGAACCCCTGATGCTATTGAAAGGCGATATTGGGAAGGGGATAAAAGCCGGTGCTGATAAGCGCATAGAGTGGAATGCCCGGGCTGAACTGCGGGACTACGCCGGAGCCATTACAGTAGAGGTACGTGGTATGCCCGTTCTTGCGACCTTTATCTTCATCGAGCCCGCCATGGGATCATCGGCACGCCGGGGCAAAAGCACCGGTCTGGTGTGGAAGGGAGGGACAGGTACGGAGCGGTTTAGGTTGGAGTTGATGAAAGGTGAACAGGTGATAAAGGATTTGGGAAATGTACAAAACACGGGTTTATATACCTGGATGGTGCCCCCTGAGACTGAAAAGGGGAATGATTACCGCTTTCGGATGGTTTATGGAGATGAAAAAATTGAAAGTCAGCCTTTTGCTGTGAAAAGTAAATTACCGCTGGCCCTGAAACTGTCACCCGTACCTGTGTTGGGCGTGGCTGGTTTTTTTTTATATCAAATGATAACCAGGCAGCAAGTGGAGAAGACCTTTCTTCCCGAGGCGCCCAGCCCACCAACAAACTGATTGGAGGATGATTTAAACAAGATGGAGATGAAAAGAAATTTTACTTATATTATTCTCAGTATTACATTAAGCCTCTTTTTTGCATTACCTACTTTTGGGCAGGATTATGCTTACTCGTGGTTGTCTCAACTCAAAGGGTCGAGTGATTTGTATGTCCAGGATGTAGAGACGGACGCAGGCTTTGTCTACGTGACAGGTTATTTTACAGGCACAGTTGATTTTAATCCTACAGGTACGGCAAATACGTTGACTGCTGTGGGTACTGATGGGTTTATTGCCAGGTATTCTAAAGATAATGGTGCTCTTTCATATGCAAAGATCATAACAAGTGCGTCAACAGTTCAAGTTTGGGATATCGAAATCAATGGAACTTACATGTATGTGACGGGAAACTTTGCAGGAACTACAGACTTTAATACCCATCCATCGGGTACTTACAATCTCACTTCTTATGGCACTACGCCCGGTTCAAGTACTGATGCTTTTATCGTCAGGTACAGGGCCAGTGATTGTGCCATCTATTGGGCAAAACAAATAGGAGGAACCAGCAGTGATTATGCAAAGGGTATTGCTGTTGATGCCAGTGATAATATATATGTTACTGGTTATTTTTATGGTACTGCTGATTTTGACCCAACAACGGCTTTGCAGGAACGGACTTCGGCAGGAGGAAGTGATATTTTTTATGCAAAATATAATTCATCGGGAGCCTATCAGTGGGCACAAGGAGCTGGCGATACAGGTTATCAATATGCAGAGGATATTGAATTAGCAGGTTCCTATATTTATCTCTCAGGTTATTATGCAGGGACTACATCTTTTTATGCAGGTCTTAATTGTTCGTTTATATGCCTTCCTACATATAAGTCAGTAACTTCTTTGGGAGGCTATGATGGCTTTGTGGCTAAAATATCTACAGGAGGACTGGCCTCTTCGGCTTTTAGTATTGGTGGAACTTCAAATGATTATATATTTGATCTGGCGTTGGATGCGGGTAGTAATATTTTTATTGCAGGGTATCATTATGGAACTACAGATTTTAACCCTTCGACCTCTACATATAATCAGACGTCTTCGGGCTATACAGATGCATTTGTGGCGAAGTATTCGAATACCGGGACATTTAGCTGGGTGAAAAGGGTTTATGGAGCCGGGTACAATTATGCCTATAAAGTGGAGATTGATAACTCCAATTATGTGAACGTGGCAGGTGTGTTTAGCAATACAGCCTATTTTTACAGTGGTTCTTACTCCAGTATAGGGTCTGGCTATGACGGTTATTTGTTAAAGTTAAATAACAGCGGGACATATTTGAAACATTTTGCGGTAGGCGGTTCCGGTACAGATAATGGCAAGGCGCTCAGTACAGATGGTCAGGATATTTATTTAGGCGGGTATTTTGCAAGTACAGATGGTGATTTTGACCCCTGGACAACAACTGATGGGAATTTCTCTCGCCAGGCCAGTTATGATGGATATATTGCTCGTTATACGGCATTAGACGCTCAACCTTCGTCCATACCTACTAATATGACTTTTTCCAATATTACGACCTCACAAATACAAGTAAGCTATACGGCAGCTACCGGCCCCCCTGATGGGTACCTGATCGTGGGAAGGAAAAATTATTGGCCGGCTACCGCCCCGGTAGATGGAAGAACATATACGGCCGGAAGCACGTTGGGACAGTCTGTGGTTGTTTATAGTGGTGCGGCCACTACCGGAACCATGACGGGACTGGATCCAGCTGGCGTATACGCATTTAAGGTTTATGCTTATAATGGAAGTGGTTTTACTACCAATTATACAACGTCTAGTTTATCCGCTTATGAGTATACACTGGCGACTGAACCCACGGCTTCTCCCAGTACGCCAACTTTTGCAAATGTAAATAGTACGTCCTTTGATCTGTCATTTAGTGCAGCTGCCGGCCCACCTACCGGATACCTGGTTTTAAGGGCCGAGGGTGCCTGGCCGGATACTGCCCCGACAGACAAGGAATATTATACCGTAGGGCAGGGCCTTGGAAACGCGGTTGTTGCAAATATAGGTAGCTCCAATTCTTCCCTGGCACAATCCGGACTCACCCCTGGTTCGGACTATTATTTTAAAATTTACTCTTATAACGGAAATTCAAGTACCATCAATTACAGGACAACAAGTCCACTGACGGCCACACAAAACACACTGGTGTCAGAGCCGGATGCCCAGGCTACAGGAATAAGCTTTTCCGGTGCGGCGAGTAATAGCATTGGTACAATCAACTTTTCCACCGCCTCCGGCTCTCCGGATGGTTATATTGTAGTGCGAAAAGCTTCCGGGGCCGCTGCCTGGCAGCCGGCTGATGGAAACACCTATACGTTAAACTCCACACAAGGCGATGGGGTTATAGTACATGTGGGTGCAGGTGCCTCCTTTTCCGATAGTTATTCAATGTTGGCCAATACTGAATATTTCTACACGGTATATAGTTATAATGGTAGTGGTGTATATACAAATTATTATCTTAATACACCATTAACAGGAAGTGTTTTCACATTATCAACTGAACCGGGTGCCCAACCTACGGTTTTGAATTTGTCCCTTGCCGCGCCACCTGATAATATATCTGTGATTAATGGTAGCTTTACCGCAGCCTCGGGTCCACCTACCGGTTATATAGTCCTTAGAAATGTTGATGCTTATCCAACATCCCTTCCTGTGGACGGTACGGAATATTTAGCGGGAGAAAGTTTCGGCGATGCAACTGTGGCCTATGTTGGTACAGGGACATCATTTTCCAATATTGATTTGGCTGAAGCAACAAATTATCGCTATAGGGTATATTCTTACAATAGCAATGTTGCTTCTTCAACAACAATAAATTATAAAACAGATGTACCACTTGAAGATAATTTGAGTACAGAAGGTTCAATTGTTGCCCCAACGGCGGCCCCTACAAGTATGGTGTTCAGCGATGTGACCAGCAGTTCCTTGACCGTGTCATTTACCGACGCCTCCCCAACACCCGGAGGTTATATTGCGATAAGAGGGGCCGGTTTTGATCCGACTTCTGCTCCACAAGATGGGACAGTGTACACGAACGAGGTCCTTGCTTCAGGTACAGTTGCTTATGTTGGTAGTGCAACTACATTTGTAGATGATGCTTTGGCGGCAGGCACCGAATATACATACCGGATTTATTCTTACAATGGGTCGGGAGCAGGAATTTTATATTTTACAGGTACGGGTAATTATCTGGCCAATTCAAAGACCACCTTTGCTATTGAACCGGCTACCCAGCCAACTTCCCTTAATTTTAGCACAGATCCTGTTCTCACTGATTTTTTGGGCTTGTCATTTACCGAGACTACCCCCTCCAGTTATTTGATTCTGAGGAAAACCGGGGGATACCCTGTTGATCAACCCGTAGACGGGGAAGCATACACTGGTGATGCTGATGTGTTTTATACGCAAAGTGGCTTATCTAAAAACGAAACGGGACTGGTACCCGGTACAAATTATTTTTATGTGATCTATGCCTATAGTGGGAGTGGAGTCACATTAAATTACAATACAACGGCCCCATTACAAGGCAACCACTATTTATTAGCTGTAGAGCCCGATGGACAACCCTCAGCACTTGCCTTTTCAAACACGACGACTTTGGGTTTTGATGTAAATTACTCCTTGGCTACAGGGGTTCCGGATGGCTATCTGGGTATTATTAAAGAGAATTCGGCGCCTACAGGTGTTCCAGCAGACGGTACTTCTTATAGTGCAGGTGCTCCCATTGGTGATGGAACAGTTGTTTTTTCCAGTAATGTGAAGCCAGTAACCCTCTCCGGCGGTTCGCCGGGAGTGGAGTACTTCCTGCACATCTATTCTTACAATGGAAGTGGTGGAGGAACAAAATATCGTACTACAGACCTTCCGCTTTCCGGGTCACATTTTACCTTTGCTACTGAGCCGACCGAACCAGCTGTAGTCGGGGCCTTTACAGATATTACTGCCACCACAATGACCCTTAATCTTACACACCCCTCAGATAAGCCGGACGGCTATCTGGTCATCAGAAAAGAAGCCTCACCACCCGGAGGAACACCTGTGGATGGTCAGGAATACATAGCCGGGACTGACCTCATTGGTGGCGATCCGGTAATATATGTAGGGACACAAGAGATTGTTTCCATTGCAAATGATCTTCTAAATGATGGCTCGACCTACCATTATGCAATTTTCTCGTACAATGGATCAGGCCAATCAATAAATTACCTAAGTGCCTCCCCGGCCACTGGATCAGAAACTACATTGCCAGTTACTGCCCCTACTGCTGTAGCAGCAAGTTTGGTTTTTACTAACGTGACATCAAATAGTCTTTCCATTGATTTTGATTCTGGCACACCACTACCGGAGGGATATATTGTACTAAGAAAGGCCGGTATGTCAACAACAACCCCATCAAATTTTACGACTTATACCTTGGGAGAAACTGTGGTGGACACTGAAGTGGCCTACGTGGGTGATCTTTCGGGAGTTTCTGTTGCCTTTGATGATACAGGGCTTACACCGGACAATACTTATTATTATTATGTATTTGCATATAATGGGGAATCCACAGCTACAAAATATAATTCAACTTCACAGTCCGGTAGTGTGGCCCTTTTCGCAGACGAGCCACTCAGCCAACCTTCAGATTTGGTGTTTTCAGGGATCACCTCTACAACGATAGACGCCACTTTCACGAAATCTGACGCCACTAATTATTTAGTTATCCGAAGTGAGGGCACTTCACCTACTACTCTGCCTGTGGATGGAACAACCTATACCCCCGGTGTTATATTAGACGCAAGTAATGCTACTACAGTGGTATCTGTGGGCACAGGCAATGTGGCTAATGCTACTAGTCTTACTTTGTCAACTCAATACTTTTATTCCGTTTATGCCTATAATGGAACAGGAGCTTCCACCAATTATCTGTTGGATGGGGCGCTTTCCGGTGATGCCTGGACCCTGGCTGAGGAGCCGGCTACTCAGG
>JAOUKJ010000292.1 GCA_029882675.1 Cyclobacteriaceae bacterium | reverse complement strand
CCTTATTTACCTTTTTTCCAGCTTCACCGGTTTGTTTGGTCACCAGAGTGCCTCCCAAAATATTTTTCACTATCTCAGGTACTTCATCAATGCTTTTAGCCAGCACTACACCATTAGAACCCGTTTCTTTAATTTTTCCTTTACCCCTACCCCCGGCATGTATTTGGGCCTTGATCACAAACCAATCTGTACCGGTTTCGGAATGGAGTTGTTTGGCAGCGGCCATTGCTTTTTCATGATTGTCAGCTACGATACCTTCTTGTATACGTACCCCGTATTTCTTTAGCAATTCCTTACCCTGATATTCGTGAATGTTCATATGCAAATATTTTGTGCGAAAGTAGCGGAAATACAGGAAGTATTCAAGCTAAAAAACTTTTAATTATAAAGGAATGTATCACAATTCATTTGTATGTTTGGCCATTGGCTCAATAACATATGCTCGAAGGAAAAGATATCCATAAATCATACGGCAATCTACCGGTACTTAAGGGTGTAGATATTAAAGTAGAAAAAGGGGAAATTGTATCGATTGTAGGCGCTTCAGGTGCGGGTAAAAGTACGCTTCTTCACATTTTGGGGACACTTGACCGGCCAGAAAGTGGGGCGATTACGCTAAATGGCCAGCATATCAATACAATGGATCGCAAACAAATGGCGGCCTTCCGAAACCGTTCTATTGGTTTCATCTTTCAATTCCACAACCTGTTGCCTGAATTTACGGCGCTTGAAAATATTTGTATTCCCGGACACCTGGGCAAAAGGAATGAAAAGGAGGTGCTAAAAAGAGGCGAAGAACTTTTAAATATGTTGGGATTATCACAGCGCAGCAACCATAAACCCGCCGAACTCTCAGGAGGAGAGCAACAAAGGGTAGCTGTAGCACGGGCTTTGGTCAACAGCCCTGCCATTGTTTTTGCAGATGAACCCAGTGGGAACCTGGACTCGACCAATGCAAAGGAACTGCACCAACTGTTTTTTGATTTGAGGAAAAACCTTCAGCAGACGTTTGTTATCGTTACCCACAATGAAGAGTTGGCACTTATGGCTGACCGCAAACTGGAAATTGTAGATGGGGTAATTATTTAATCCGATACTGTAAAAACGAAACGGGTTCCTTCTACAACATCAGGGTCAATCCATACTTCCCCGCCAAGTTGAGTGACCAGTTTTTTCACAATGGCCAATCCGACACCTGTACTGTCAACATCCGGATTTTTCTCACCTTTTTGAAAAACATCAAAAACTTTAAAATGCAGATGGCGGGGTATTCCAGGGCCGTTATCATCCACACAAAAAACATGTTTTCCCTTAGTATCAAGTTCATAAGTGATGTTAATAACCGCGTCTTTTGAAGTATTGTATTTTATGGCATTTGAAATGAGGTTTGAAAAAATTTGCTGTAAAAGCAATTGATAACTGGTGAATACAGGTAGCTTTTTTGAAATATTTATTGTAAAATGATCAGGTACTTCAAGGCTTTCCAGAATTTCTCCGATTAGTATGGACACATCTATTGCTTCTTTGCGAAGGTGCTCTGTGCCCGCATTGGAATATTCCAACAGCCCATTTATCAGACTATCCATGTGCATGGTTCTGGCCAAAGTTAATTCCATAAACTCATTCATTTGATCATCAAAATTTTCTTTTTCCAGCATTAACCCAAGTACCTCCTTTTTGATTTCGCGTAAAGGGGCTTTTAATACATGAGACACCATGTAGGAAAATTGTGATAATTCTTCGTTTCTTTCGTCGAGGGCTTGATTCAAATAATTCAACTCGACATATTGCTGTCCAAATTCAAGCAAAGCCACTACTTTTAACCTTAATAAATCACCATTGATGGGCGAGAAGATGTAATCGATTGCACCCGCTTCGATCCCTTTAACTATAAATTCATCACTGTAATAATTAGCTGAAATAAAAAGTATCGGCACATTGCCTGTATGACTTCTCCCTTTGAGGTGCCTGGCCAATTCATAACCATCCATTTCGGGCATTTTTGCGTCGAGAATAAATAAGTTGTAATGGGAATCGATGCTTTTCTTCAATGCCTCTTCTCCCGATTGTGCCGTATCAATAAGGTATTGCTCATTATTAAGAATGGATTTTGATACCATCAAGTTTTCTTCCCGGTCGTCAACGATAAGTATTTTATACCTTATTTTATTTTTCCGATCAGCACCACCTTCCGCCAACATCACTTCCTTGTCAACACTTAAAGCTAAATCACCTGCCTCGGGTACAGCAAACATAAATTTAATTCCCTTCTCAGGCTCCCGGTCTATCCAAACATCGGCATTCATTTTTGCAGCCAGTTTTTTCACTAATGACAGTCCAATACCTATATAATTTGGATCTGAAATCGTTTTGGCCTTTTCAAAAACATCAAAAACCATGCTGGTCAGGTATTCAGGCACATCAGCATCATTATCAAATATCTCGAAACAATGCTTTTTATTTATAAAACCGGCATAGCTCAATTCAATGGTACCCTCATCCCTGTCGTTACACTTTATGGCACTAATCACAAGGTTTTCAATTATTTGCGTAAAAAGCAACTTATAACTTGAGATCACCGGCATATTTTTTGCAACTTTTATACTAAAATTTCCCGGCAAAGCCATATTTAACAAGGCCTCTTCAGTGAGTGATTTTGTATCCAGTTGTTCGGTCTCAAATTTACCTGTACCTGCTTTGGCATAATCTAAAAAACCTGCAATCAATCCATCCATATGGACCGTACTGTTAATGATTTTATTAAATTTCAATTCCAACGCGGGCTCCACATCATCCATATCTTCTTTGATCCACTGAAGTAAATTGGTGATTGCCCTGAGTGGTGCTTTTAAGTCATGAGAAACGATATACGTAAACTGCGATAATTCCCTGTTCTTTTCTTCAAATATTCGATTTGTTACGGCTAATTTTTTTTGCCGTGCCCTCAATTGTAAAAATGCATTGACCTTGAGTATCAACAAATCACTATTTATTGGCTTGAACAGGTAGTCCACCGCGCCAACTTCATAGCCTTGCATCATATGGTGATCTTCCTGGCTTATTGCTGTCAAAAAGATAATCGGGACTTTTTTTGTGCGATCCGATCCCTTTAGGTATCCCGCCAATTCAAACCCGTCCATTTCCGGCATCTGTACATCGAGAATAAAGAGGTCATAATCTTTTTTCATGCACATGGTTAATGCTTCCGTTCCGGAAATTGCCGCATCAACCGCCTTTCCATCAGCTTTTAGTATTGACTCCAGCCCCAACAGGTTTTCCTTTTTATCATCTACAATGAGAACATGCTGAATTTCAAGGTTATTTGTCATAGAAACATCACTTTTTCGAAGAGGGTAAGTAGTTCCTAATTATATGCTCCAACTCAGCGATATCCACTGGTTTGGAACAATAATCATTTGCCCCGGCATCGAGGCATTTTTGCTTGTCGCCCGGCATGGCATTAGCAGTGAGTGCAATAATAGGTATATCTAATTTTAATTCATTTCTGATCGCATCAATGGCCTGATACCCGTCCATTACAGGCATCATAATGTCCATAAGCACAATATCAATATTTTCATGTTTCTTAATCACTTCAATACCTTGTTTCCCATCCGGGGCTGACAAAACCTTCACGCCTTTTGAGCGTAAAACAGCAGACAATGCCATGATGTTGACCTCATGATCATCAACAATCAATATTGTAAGCCCCTCCATCACGATTTTATATTATTTTCATTCAGCCAAACATTAAGCAGATAAGGAAGTTTATCCGCATCAACTGGTTTTGGCAAACAGCCAGTTATTCCCTGATCCATAAGTTGTTGTTTATCAATAGAACACATATTTTCACTACATGCAATCACCTGCAAATTCCTCCACTTCTTGAGTTCATTTATCCGCTCATAAAAACCTTCAGCCTCCCCCATCAAACTCAATTCTATTATTACCAGGCCAATATCAGCCTTTTTATTTAAATGAACAAGGCCGTCTTGTGTATTGTCTGCAATGTAAACCTTCAATTGCAAATCCTCCAGTATTTTTGTCAGTGAAAAAATATTCCTCACATCATTATCAACAAGGAGAATTTTCTGACCGGACGATGTAATTAATGCCTTATTTTCATCAAAATCCCTGACAGGAACGTGGAGGAAAAAACGCACATAATCCATAATATCACGGTACGAATTAGCCTTTTGAATCACCATTATTTGATTTAGTTCATCTATTTTATGATCAAGCTCACTATTTAAATAAGCTTCGGCATAAAGAATAACAGGCAAAATTTGATCGTTAAATTCACGACTCACTTGCTGTAATAACGGCAACACATAACCATCGGAAATACTCAAGTCCAAAACCATCAGTTGCACTTCATCGCGCTCAAGGATACTCAGCGCCTCCAATGCCGAATTTGCCCTCAGGCATTCCCATGCCGGGTAGTCCAGGAATTCGTAAAGCCCCGATAAATGATCTGGCTGCTCACCGACCAACAGAAGCTTTCTCGTTTTAATTTTTGTTATTTTTTCTAATTTCTCAAAAGCTATTTTTATCGGATTGGTATCATACTGCTTTTCAATAAAATCAATGGCTCCACGCGCTATCAAATCCTTTTTACTCATTTGGACGGAAGAAACAAACAAGACTGGAATGGAACTGGTTTCTTCATGATTTTTTAGTTCATCCAAAACCATCAACCCGCTTTTAACCGGCAACTTGATGTCTAAAAAAACACCTATTGGCTTGTATTTTTCAGCATAATGATAGGCCATGTCACCCGTTGGAGCCACAATGGCCTTATAATTTTGACTATGACAATACTCCATAATGGCCAGGGCAAAACCCGGATCATCTTCTACAATTAAGATGACTTGATCATCGCTATTAATATTGTCTCTATCATCCGGAACCTCAAAAGGAATAGCATTTACAACATACTGATCAGCTTCTACATCACCCTGTTGCTGACTATTCACACGCTCTTCCATCATATCCATCTTAGACATCCTATCCAATGGCTCAGAACAATCGAATGGAAGAAAAAGGGTAAAGGTACTTCCCTTGCCCGGCTCACTGTGCAGACTAATCTCACCACCCATGTTTACAGCCAGTTTCCTGCTTATGGCCAGTCCAAGCCCGGTGCCCTCGTATTTCCGCTGTATCGTACCGTCTTCCTGCTGAAAGGCCTCAAAAACGGCCCGTAGCTTATCACTGGCAATTCCAATACCTGAGTCTTTGACCTCAAAAGCGATCGTCTTATCCCGCTTTAAAAATTCACTGACATATTCATGATCCATTTCAGATTTTAAGACCTTAAAAGACACCTCACCATGTTCTGTGAATTTCAAGGCATTTGAAAGTAAATTTTTTAAGATTTGTTCCACCCTTAATTGATCCGTTTTGATGATGTTTCCCTCATCAAATTCCATGATAAATTGATAGTCGAGGTTTTTTGCTACTGCCAGCGGTTCAAAAATATTATTCATCCGCTCACACATTTCCTGTAAAGAAACATCCTCTGCTTTCATTACTAATTTACCTGCTTCAATTTTACTCAAATCCAATATATCATTAATGAGGGCAAGTAATCCTTTCCCTGAGTCATGAATAACCCGGGCAAACTTCAATTGATCACCGGATAGGTTTTCTTCTTTATTTTCCCCCAACAACTTTGACAGCAGTAAAATTGAATTGAGTGGTGTACGCAATTCATGACTCATATTTGCCAAAAACTGTGACTTATACCGGCTCG
>JAOUKJ010000291.1 GCA_029882675.1 Cyclobacteriaceae bacterium | reverse complement strand
CACCAGCACGCTGGGCCAGCCGGGCATGTATCTGGTGATCCTGCAGGTGGGAGAGATTACCGAAACGCGGAAAATTATTGTTCAGTGAGCATTTCAGTTAACAGTTAACAGTTAACAGTTAACAGTGAACAGTGATCAGTGAACAGTGAAGGAGAAGAAGAGGGAGACAGAGACAGTGATTAATGAACAACGAATGACGAACAGGTAGTAAAGGAGTAAGCAATCTTTACGCTTTGTTCTAAAATAAAAAGTTATGTATGCAAGGAAAAAGAAGATAAGGTACATGAGGGAGCAAAGTCTTACTACTCATTACTTGCTACTAAATACTAAGAAAACCAACTAATGATAAAACCAACACTTACCTACGTACTACTGGCACTGGGACTGACTATTCAGTGCGGCCTGGCCAACGACAAGGACAACACCATTTCGGTATATCCTGCCACTGTCACCACCGAGGGTGTAATTGGCGCCACTGAAGAGGACGGCGCCGACAACCCGCTGGACAACATCTTCCACGTGCAGATAGACCGGCCCTTGTGTGCCGATGAGGCCGCGTGGCTGGTTTATGAGGTATATGGGGTGGCTGGTACCATGCCTGTGGCGCGGAGCATCAATGACCAGCTCTCGACCGGGGGCTATTTGGTAGGGACCGGTACAGCGTGGCAGCAACACCGCGAGCGGGTGGATGTGGCCTGGCTCAGGGAAGGCGACAACGTGGTGCGTTTTACCCTGCCCGGGGGGGCGGGCTACCGCTACCGTGTGCGTGGAGTAAAGGTGGAGACACAAAAAGGCGCTACGGCCACCTGGGCCGACCGCGACATTGTGGCCGGGCCGGGCCGGCACGCCAATGGTCAGGTGTATATCAGTGGTTTTATCACCGGCCAGGACAAAGCCAATGCCCGTGTGTTGGTGGGTGGCAAAGAGGCCCGGCTATATAAAGGGGGCTTTGAGGCCCTGGTGCCCTACCATGCAGGCGACGATGGCGCTGTAGACGTGGAGGTGCGCTATGCCGACGGGCAGTCTTACTGCCGGGCAGTGGAGATTGAAAAGGAAGAAAAAACAGCTTATACCTATCCTTTGGAGCGTACAATCAGCCATGCAGAAGAACTCTTTTCAGCGGGCAAAGAAGCGCTGATCAGCCTGGAGGGCGCCCGGCTGGAAGCGGGCGCCGGGGCCCTCGGGCAATCGGCCACGCTGACGGTGACCTCGCTCCGGGACCGCGATATACCGGCCCTGGATGCCGGGATGGTCAACGTGACCAAATACCACCACGGCTACCGCTTCCTGCCACACGGGACTATCTTCGGTGAGGAAGTAAACCTGTATATGGCCTACGACGAGGAGAAAATACCGGATGGATATACGGCCGAAGACGTGCGGACATATTATTTTGATGAGAGCACCCACCATTGGGTGGCCCTTCCCAGGGACACGATATTAATGGCCACCGGCGAGGTGCAATCGCGTACCTGGCATTTTACCGATATGATCAATGGGATCATCAAGGTGCCGGAATCACCGGACGCGCAGGCCTACAACAGCACGAGCATGAAGGGGATCAAGGCGGCCAACCCCACGGCAGGGCTGAACCTGATCAACCCTCCCTCGGCCAATAATACGGGTAATGCAGCGATGAGCTACCCGCTCAATATTCCTGCTGGCCGTGCGGGCATGCAACCCCAACTGGGCCTCAGCTACAACAGTGGCGGGGGCAATGGCTGGCTGGGGCTGGGCTGGAACATCATGACCCCGGCCATTACGGTGGACACCCGCTGGGGTGCTCCGCGCTATGATGATGCCACAGAAACGGAGACCTACAGCCTGAACGGGGAGATGCTCACGCCGGTGGCGCACCGGGGCACGCCGGAATCACGTAACAAGGACGGAGAAAAACAGTTTTACCCTCGTGTAGAGGGCAGTTTTCAGAAGATCATCCGGAAAGGGAACAACCCGCAAGAATACAGATGGATAGTGACCGACAAGAGTGGTACGAAGTATTTTTACGGGAGTACACAGACAGGCATCCTGAATACGGAAGCTGTGCTGGCTACGGACGCGGGCAACATTGCCCACTGGGCGCTGACGCGTGTGGAAGACCTGAGCGGCAACTATGTAAGCTACAGCTATGAAACGGTGACCGATACGGGCAACCCCTCCAAACCGACGATGGGCGTACCGGGCCGGCAGTTGTACCTGCGCGAGGTGCGCTACACGGGCCATGGGGCAGATAAAGGGGACTACAGCGTGGTCTTCACCCGCCGTGCGGGCAACCGCCGCAAAGACATTACCATCAATGCGCGCTATGGCTTTAAGCAGGTGACGGCCGATCTGCTGGAAAAGATAGAGGTGCGATACGATGATGTGAACATCCGTCATTATGTATTGAACTACGGCGAAGGGGCCTTTTATAAAACCCTGCTTGAAAACATAGAAGAGTACGATGCCAACGGCGATTTGTTTAGTACGCATACGTTCGGGTATTTTGATGAGGTGGATGCTGCCGGGGGTTATGTGCCTTTTGAAAATTCCTTTGATACATGGAATGCCGGAAGTGATGATATAAAGGGTGGATTTTTAGACAAGGGGATATTTAATGATAAAGCATCGGCATTGAGTGGTAATAGTTCAGAAAGTATAGGTGCAGGTATGGCTGTCACTGTGGGGGCTAATGATGGAAAATTATGGAGCAAGTCGAAGACAGCAGGGATTAATTATAGTTATTCAAGATCTAAAACTGAAGGGGAACTGTTACTGGTTGATATTAACGGCGATGGTTTACCGGACAAAGTAATGGCAGTCAAGGATGGGAAAGTAAGCAAGATGGTGTACCGGCCACAGTTGCCCCCTGATACAGGCGGATCAGCAAGGTTTGGTTCAGCAAGACCTGTTCATGGCGTAGGCGAATTTTTAAAAGAAAAGTCTGTCACGAATGATTTTGGGTTAGAATCACATTTTATAATTTTCGCGGGACTGAATAAAAGCTTTACAAAATCAACGACATCGGTTTATTTAACGGATGCTAATGGGGACGGACTGATAGATATTGTAAAAGATGGCCGGGTGTGGTTTAATCATCTTAATGAAGAAGGAGACCCGGTATTCGAACAAGACAGCAGGAATACCCCTAATCAAATTTTTCCATCAGGTAATAATGTTTCAGAAGACTTAATAACAGTTGATCCGGGGGAAATTGAGCAACTGATAGACCAAAACCCATTACATGATGTGGTGAGGGTATGGAGGGCGCCCTTCTCTGGTAAAATTGATATAGAGGCACCTGTAAGTCTTGTAGAAGACATTAGTGAAGAAAGACAAAATTATACTACGGCTGACGGTGTACGTGTGGTGATACAGTTAAAAGGTGATGAATTGTGGTCAACTTCCATTGGAGCTGATGACTATAGTTTAAAAGTACCAACGAGAAGTAAAGTTTCCAATCTTAATGTAAAAAAGGGGGATCGGGTTTATTTCAGGGTGCAATCTATAGAAGACGGCGCCTATGATCAGGTAATCTGGGCCCCGACAATTTCATACAGGGGAGAAGACAAAACCATAACAGATGCGAATGGAAAGACACTGTATGAGTTTAGTGCAATGGACGATTATGTGGTGGCGTCCAATCAGACTGTTGGAGTACCTATTGATGGGAAAATGAAAATAGAAGGCCGGTTTATAAAACCGGTGACTTCTGACGATGTAATAGTAGAAATCAGAAAAAATGGCCAGGTGCTTTTTTCTGAAAAGTATAATTGGAATGAAGAGGTGGATAAACTGATTTCCCCTGCGGAAGAAACCGTGGATCAGGGAGACGATTTTAGTTTTAAAGTGATTTCAGAGACCAATATCGATTGGAATAAAATTAGTTGGGTGCCTTACCTGTATTATACGGAGTCTTTTAATGAAGCTATTACGGAGGTAAAGCAGGGAAATAAGAATTTAATTGAGGTGTATGGAGTACCGGAATATTCAATTTATCAGGATCCATTACATATCACTGAACCGTGGGTAGCTGATGAGGATGATACAGTATCCGTAAAGGCTTCAATTGAATTTAATTCAACGGTTTTCGGAAATCTCGTGTTTTCAGTAAAAAAAGACAATGAGCTTGTTGGTAAAAGCTTATTAACAGTAAAGGAAGGTGTTGTATCAGTTGCTGAAGGTTCTCCTCAACAGGTGGATGTAATAGTAAAAAAGGGAGATAAGCTCTACCTTGAATACCATACGGCAGACCGCAATATTACAGACTTTATTACCAAGGCGGATGGTACCTTATCCTCAAATAAAATGGAAGAAATCCATACTGCCGGTTTGCACACCGTAGCTCATGAGGATTTGTATATTTATGGTCACATGTATCGTGGATGGGGCCAGTTTGCATATAATGGAAACCGTGAAAGAGCATCAAAAGCCATAGATGAGTCCAAATTAAACCTTGACCAATTTAATGATGAGCCTGAACCATTAGATTTAAGCAGCTCAACCAGTGAGGAAGAGATGGAGCAACAGTTTGATAATGGTGGTGGTTTTGATGCCAGCAAGAATCCTTTTGTGTTAATGTATGCTAAAAGTGATTTCCAGGCCTGGTATGGAAATGACAATCTTACCTACATTAGTAAAGACACCATTAGCAGTTCAAGGATGGGACTTGATGATTTGTATTCATTGTTGCCGGAAAAAGACGGAACAGCATCTTCAGGTTTTATACCGGCGGTTTCAAAGATATCCAAAAGCAATAGCACTTCATTAGCTGCAAATGTGGGGCCGTTGGGAGGAAACGGATCCAAGGGACAAAGCAAAGTAATTACCGATTATACTGATATGAATGGAGACCGTTATCCGGATATGTTGGGTGAATATCAGATCCAGTACACCAACGGTCAGGGAGGATTAGAAGAGAAACCAAGAACACATGGTTATGATCTGATACATGATACCCGTACGTTGGCCGGTGGTCTTTCAGTAGGCGGTGGTTTTCCGATGAGCAAAGCCGAAGCAAGTAACTCACCAGAAACTGCCAAGATGAGTGTGGAAGGGGTGTCTGCCAGTTTGTCAGGTAGTGTGTTGTTTAGCCGGGACAGTACGATGTCTTCATGGTTGGATATCAATGGTGATGGGCTTCCTGATCGGGTAGATAAAGAAAGAGGAGTAGTAGCATTGAATTTGGGATACTCATTTGCACAGGAAGAATACTGGGGAGATATTGAAATCCGTAAAGGTGCTGCCAGAAATCTGTCAGGAAGCCTTGGTGTTAATATAGGCAATGGAAGTATTGTTGCAGGAGTTGCTTATTCCAACTCCAACAACCGGTCAAAGGATTTATTGCAGGATGTAAATGGGGACGGACTGGTTGATCAGGTATATTTGGATAGTAACGACCAACTGCGCGTTAACTTTAATACGGGATCAGGCTTTGTGGAAAGTAATACTCAATGGGGCGGTTTGAACGAATTGAATAAAGGCGTTTCTACCAACCGGTCAGCTAATGTAGCTTTTACCATCGGTTTTCCAATTGTCGCTGTTAAATTGTGTATTAATCCAAAAGTAATTAATTATAGCCAGGGGTACAACCGCCAGAAAAACCAGATGTCAGATATCGACGGCGACGGCTTCCCCGACTACGTAGAGTCCGATACCGACAATGAGCTGCGCGTGCGCCGCTCTACCATCGGGCGTACCAATATGCTCCAATCAGTCTCCCGTCCGCTGGGTGGCAACATCACCCTCGATTACCACCGCGAAGGTAATACATAC
>JAOUKJ010000290.1 GCA_029882675.1 Cyclobacteriaceae bacterium | reverse complement strand
AACTGATAACTGTTAACTGATAACTGATAACTGTTCACTGTTCACTGTCAAGTCCCTTCTTCTTCCCGATCTCTTTCATCAGTTCAAAAGCACTTTCATAATCATTGGTGATATTGCCTTCCATAATGGCTTCCTTGATTTCTTCTTTGATTTCACCAACTATTCTTGAAGGTTTCACCCCAAAATAGTCCATTATCATTTCACCCGTCACAGGTGGCTGAAAGTTTTTTATATGATCCCGTGCTTCTACGTCTTCAATCTTCTGCAGCACCTGATCAAAATTCTGCATATACCGCTTCACACGCTCCATATTTTTGGAGGTCACATCGGCCTTACAAAGAGCCATCAGGTCATCAACATCATTACCGGCATCGAATACCAGCCGGCGTATCGCCGAATCTGTGATATTATCTTTCACCAGGGCGATGGGACGCAGATGCAGTTTCACCAGTTTTTTCACATACTCCATTTGCGGGCCCAGCGGCAATTTCAGTTTCCTGAAAATCTTAGGCACCATCCAGGCCCCTTTGTCTTCATGGCCGTGGAAAGTCCAGCCATGGCCAGGCTCAAAGCGCTTGGTGGCTGGTTTGGCGATATCGTGCAGTATGGCAGCCCATCGCAACCAAAGGTCGTTGGAAACACCCGCTACATTATCAAGCACTTTCAGTGTATGGTAAAAATTATCTTTATGCCCCATTCCTTTTACTTTTTCCACGCCATGGAGCCTGACCATTTCCGGAAAAATTTCTTTGAGGAGCCCGGATTGAAACAAAAGGTTAAAGCCATAAGAGGGTACCGGTGACAATACAATTTTATTGAGTTCATCCGTAATCCTTTCCTGGCTTACTATTTTAATGCGCTCTACATTTGTTGAAATGGCCTTAAAAGTCTTTGCCTCAATATCAAAATTAAGTTGAGCTGCAAAACGAACGGCCCGCATCATACGCAACGGGTCGTCAGAAAAAGTGACATCCGGCTCCAAAGGAGTGCGGATCACTTTTTGAGCCATATCATTCACCCCATCGAAGGGATCGATTAACTGCCCTAAATTATTTTTATTTAAGCTGATAGCCAGGGCATTGATGGTAAAGTCACGCCTCTTCTGATCGTCATCGATGGTTCCGTCTTCCACGATGGGATTTCTGGAATCTTCACGGTATGACTCTTTTCTTGCTCCTACAAATTCGAGCTCCCAATCCCCATACCGGAGGTTGGCCGTTTTAAAACGCTTGAAGACGGTTACTTTGCGCTTCACTTTTTTTCCCAGGGCTTCAGCCAGGTCGATTCCTTTGCCCCGGCAGACAAAATCGATATCTTTGGACTCCCGCTTCAACAGGATGTCACGGACAAATCCCCCCACCACGTAAGCTTCAATTTCTTTTTCATTGGCCATTTCAGCCACCAGGTTCAATGCCGGGTGCGATGAAACGATATCACTAAAATCCTGTTGCTCCAATTTATTAATTCAATAGTTAATCAAGAGGCACAAAATTAAGGGGTACAACATCCATATCAAACAATCTGTACATGGGAAATGCATTTGGCACAATTTTTACGATAAACATTTAATAAATCCTCAGATATACATACCTTTGCCCCCCATAAGTACCTATCTGACTTATGAGCCAAACCAAGTATATTTTTGTTACCGGAGGAGTGACCTCATCACTGGGCAAAGGGATTATTTCCGCATCATTGGGAATACTACTTCAAGCCAGGGGTTATACAGTCACTATCCAAAAATTCGATCCTTATATAAATATTGATCCCGGCACACTTAATCCCTACGAACATGGGGAGTGTTATGTCACAGACGATGGGGCAGAAACGGACCTCGATCTGGGGCATTATGAACGGTTTCTGAATATTGCCACATCACAGGACAACAATGTAACCACCGGGCGCATATATCATAATGTCATCACCAAAGAGCGTAAAGGAGAATACCTGGGTAAAACCGTTCAGGTTATCCCCCACATCACCGATGAGATCAAGCGCAACATCTCATTATTAGGTGAAAAAGGAGATTATGACTTTGTGATTACTGAAATAGGCGGCTGTGTTGGTGATATTGAGTCACTGCCATTTATTGAAGCGGTAAGACAGGCCAAATGGGATCTGGGGCCGCACAATTCCCTGGTCATTCACCTGACCCTTATCCCCTACCTCAGTGCAGCAAAAGAACTAAAAACCAAGCCTACACAGCATTCTGTAAAACAGCTTCTTGAAGCTGGAATCCAGCCGGATATCCTGGTATGTCGTTCAGAGAAGCGCCTGCCGATGGACATACGCAAGAAACTGGCACTTTTCTGTAATGTAAACATCAACTCAGTCATCGAAGCGCTTGATGCGGAGACCATTTACGATGTACCCATACTCATGCGTAAGGAAAAACTCACTGAGCGTGTACTGGCAAAACTTAAAATGCCCGCCAAGCATGAGCCTGACCTTGAGCAATGGAAATCTTTTCTTGGCCGGTTGAAAAACCCCACGGATGAAGTGACCATTGGGCTGGTCGGTAAATATGTCGAGCTACCTGATGCATACAAGTCCATTGCCGAATCTTTTATCCATGCCGGCGCGCAAAACGAGTGTAAGGTAAACCTGGAATGGATTCATTCTGAAGATATTTCAGCATCCAATGTTGAAAGCACCCTAAAAAACCTCAATGGCATACTCATTGCCCCGGGATTTGGCGAAAGAGGCATTGAAGGGAAAATAATCGCAGTACAATATGCACGTGAAAACAAAGTGCCTTTCTTTGGCATCTGTCTGGGTATGCAGTGTGCTGTGGTGGAGTTTGCCAGAAATGTAATGGGCCTTAAGGAGGCCGCATCTACGGAAATGGATAGCAATACCCCCCACCCCGTCATTGACCTGATGGAAGAACAGAAAAAAATAGTAGACAAAGGAGGCACTATGCGATTGGGGGCCTATGCTTGCAATCTGAAAAAAGGAAGCAAAGTGCATCACATATACAATTCGGGACTGATACACGAAAGGCATCGACACCGTTTTGAATTTAATAATAAATATAAAGAGGCCTTTGAAAAAGAAGGCATGACCATGGCAGGCACTAACCCCGATACGGGTTTAGTGGAAATCGTTGAACTCAAAGGGCATCCCTGGTATATTGGTACGCAATATCACCCGGAACTAAAAAGCACTGTATTATCTCCACACCCCTTGTTTGTGAGTTTTGTCCAGGCTGCTGTGAAAAACAAAAAAAAATCATAAACCCGAACATCATTTTAAATTATCATGGATAGAAACCAGGCCATTGGCTTTATACTTATTGCATTAATGTTTATTCTGTATGTGCAGTTTTTCTCTGAAGATACTGCACCATTAGACCCTACAGCAATGGACTCACTGCATACTGAACAGCCCATCGCTGAACAGTCTGCCCCATCTTCCGCCCAAGAGGCCATCAGTACCCCATTACCTCAGGACGATTCCCTGAAGGCAGCAATGCTGACTGGAGAGTATGGCCTTTTTTCCACAATGGCAGAAGGAACACCCAAAATACTGGAACTGGAAAATGAACTCATCAAAGTGAGCCTTTCTACAAAAGGGGGGATTATTGATCAGGTTTGGCTTAAGGACTTTACGACTTATAACAAACAGGAATTATTTCTTATCACGAATAATTCCAGCGAGTTTAATTTATCGTTTCAGGATCGCCAAAACAGGAAAATTGACCTGACTGACCTTTATTATAAGGGCGAAATAAAGACCGTTGGTGAAAACAAGCAGGTGGTATTTACCGGTAAGCTAAATAATGGCCGCGAAATCAGCATTTTATATTCATTGGCCCCGGGCAAATATACCGTTGACTACAGCATCCGACTGGAAGGTGCCAGTGAGGCTATTGCCTCCAGGGAAGTTGAATTTGAGTGGAAAAACAACATCAGGCATCAGGAGCATGATATTAAAATCAGCAGGGACAACGCTTCAGTGAAATACTATACCGTAAGCGAAGATTACGATGATTTATCAGAGCGTTCAACTTCTTTTGAAGAAGAAGAGCTTGCCGAACCGGTAAAATGGTTTTCTTTCAAACAAAAGTTTTTCACTTCAGCCATCATCGCTGAAAAATCTTTTAACGCCGGGGTAATATCCACCAATGTCGATCCGGACGACACGGTGACCGTGAAAACCGGCCGAATAATTACAAGCATCACAACAGCTGACCTGGTCGCCGGAGGTCAATTTACCTACTACTTCGGGCCGAATGATTTTCACATACTTTCCGATGTTACTGATGGGTTTAATAAGAACGTAAATATGGGTTGGCCACCGGTAAACCTGGTGAACAGGTGGGTGATCATTCCGCTTTTTGATTTGCTTAACAATTTTATTAGCAACTACGGAATCATCATTATCATTATGGTGATCATCATCAAACTCGCTCTGTCGCCACTGTCTTATAAATCTTATCTCTCAATGGCTAAGATGAAGGTTTTAAAACCTGATCTGGATGAGATCAAGGAGAAAAACAAGGACGACATGCAAAAGACGCAAAAAGACCAGATGAAGCTATACCAACAGGTGGGTGTTAATCCGTTGAGTGGTTGCGTTCCCGTGGTGCTTCAAATGCCTATTCTTTTTGCCATGTTTTACTTTTTTCCCCAATCCATACACCTGAGACAGCAGGGCTTTTTATGGGCCACAGACCTCTCCACTTACGATAGTATAGCCACACTGCCATTTGATATCCCCGGGTATGGAAGCCATGTGAGTCTTTTCGTTTTACTCATGACCTTATCAACCATACTTTATACCTGGTCAAACAATCAGATGACGACCGTACAGGGGCCGATGAAGACTTTTTCCTACATCATGCCTTTGATGTTTATGTTTATCCTGAACAGTTTTCCGGCGGCTTTGAGTTTTTATTATTTCGTATCCAATCTGGTTACTTTCGGCCAACAAGCCCTGATCAGGCGGTTTGTTGATGAAAAAAAGATACGCAGTGTACTGGACGAAAACAGAAAACGCAATGTGAATAAAAAGAAATCAAAATTCCAAATGCGTTTGGAGGAAGCCATGAAAGGTGGGGAGGCAACGAAAAAAAATAAGAAATAACGGTCTGACGAATCAAAAAAGAGATAAAATAAAATCTTCTGAAATTTGTGGTATAAACCTCTATATTTGTAGCCGTTTGCTTTGGATAGTCCGGGGCGAAAAATATTTTTAAAATTTTAAAAAAAAAGATCAGTATACATATGGGCAAAATAATAGCAATAGCTAATCAAAAGGGCGGAGTTGGCAAAACTACCACAGCAATTAACCTTTCTGCATCGTTAGCGGCGCTTGAATATAAGACCCTCGTTGTTGATGCTGATCCGCAAGCCAACTGCACCTCCGGGCTGGGCCTGGATCCAAAAGAGGTCGAAAACAGTATTTACGAATGTATGCTGTCTGAAGTTACGGCTGCAGAAGCTATACAAAATACAGATATCAAATTTCTGGACATCATCGCATCACATATTGATCTGGTTGGTGCGGAAATAGAAATGGTAAATGTCGAAAACAGGGAAGAGAAAATGCGCGATGCGCTTACTCCGATTGTAGACCAATATGATTTCATTATCATTGACTGCTCCCCTTCACTCGGTTTGATTACCATCAATGCACTCACCGTTGCCGACTCCGTCATTGTCCCCGTACAATGTGAGTATTTTGCCCTGGAAGGATTAGGCAAATTACTCAACACCATTAAAATCATTCAGACCCGGTTAAATCCTAACCTGGAAATA
>JAOUKJ010000289.1 GCA_029882675.1 Cyclobacteriaceae bacterium | reverse complement strand
CCAACCACTGTAGGCAAAGGTGATCCACATGAGCGAAAGGCCTATGGTCTTCCACCCGGACCAGTCAAAATTTACAGGGGTAGTCCCTTGCCTGAAATGATCCGGATTGCCATCGCCCCAGGCAAAGCCAGCCATAATCAGTCCTGCGATAATAATTATTTTAAAAAGGGTAAGGACGTTCTGCACCTTGGCTCCAAAGGAAATACCCCTTAAATGGATTGCTGAAAAAATGAGGATGATGAGTATGGAAAAAAACTTCTGCATAACCACTTCACCCACAAAGCCTGTTTGGAACAGGGACGGCCAGGCCGCCTGTAGATAGGCGCTAAAGCCGATGGCTGAGGCCGCTACCGGCGCCGAAAAACCTACGATAAAAGAGATCCACCCACTCAGGAAACCGGCCATGGGGTGATACAATTGCGACAGGAAGGCATATTCTCCTCCGGCCCGGGGCATGGCCGCCCCTAATTCGCCATAACATAAAGCACCCATCAGTGCCAAAAAACCACCTGCCACCCATAACGCCAGCATGAGTACCGGGCTGCCCAAATCGGCAAGTAAAAGCCCTGAGGTGGTGAAAATACCTGCACCAATCATATTGGCCACCACAATATTGGTAGTGGAAAAAAGACCCAGTTTTCTAATCATTGTGCATTAATTATGAGATGCTTCCTTCGTCTGATTTTTCGGATACCATTATAATTAAATCATGCCTTGCCCTGCCGCTCATGTATCTCATATCTAACATCTCATATCTCCCATCTCCCATTTCCCATTTCCCACCTCATATCTCATATCTAGCATCTCATATCTCCCATCTCATATCTCCCATCTCATATCCAACATCTACTCCTTATAGCTAATCGATATCCCCGACCGGCTCGTTTTATCAATAGTGGTCTTGTAATTATCCAGGGATTCCACATAATCGAGAAATTCTCCAATACCCCCATAGCGGTTGAGTACATTATGGGCAGTGAAGCATCCGCCTGACTTGAGCTTGGGATCTACATCTTTAAAATACTGCGGATACCAACCCTTGTCGGCATCGGAAAAGACGAAGTCGAAGGGGCCGGGTAGTTCCTTCACCAGTTGATGGGCATCGGCCAGGCGGGCGTCAACATATTTGTCTAAGCCTGCTGCCTTCAGGTTTTGCAGCGCTTGTTTATGACGGCTTTCATCAATCTCGATGGTCACCACTTTTCCACCGGTTTTGCTCATGGCCCAGGCCAGCCAGATGGTGGAGTGGCCCGTAGATGTGCCGATCTCCAGTGCCGAAGTGTATTTGTTTTTAACAATCAGGTCATGGAGTACCTGCCCATCTTCGAAGGGCACATTCAGGTCATGCCATTCACTGCGATGGTCTTTCAGGTATTGCTCAACCTGCTTGTCAAGGGCTGATTGGTTCTGCGCGCAGGCGCTGATTATTGTTGTTAACATAATGGTTACAACAATGCCAAAGGTATATTTTGTTTCCATGGAAGTTTTACCTGAATCATTCAGGATTGTTTTTGTATATAAATATGGGGATAATATCAGTGAATAGCAACTCCTGTCTGCTGACCACCCTCCACTGTGTGAAGCCGGAGTGATTCTTTTAATACCTAAAATCCGCAAGCGTATTTTAGGTATTAAAGAAAAAGATGTTTTCCCGCCCCGGGGCGGGAAAACAATTAAAATACATTAATTTTTGCTGCACTTGAATAAGTGAGTAACCTTTAGAATGAACTACTCCGGGGCAGAGCCCCGAAGTATCAAATGGAGGTTTTTGTTTTTCCGACCCAGAGGGTCGGGGAATTAAACCACTTATTGATTAAAAACGGCGTATTGGTTATATTTAAAACATTATCAAATGGAGATTTTTGTTTTTTCCGACCAGAGGGTCGGGGAATTAAACCACTTATTGATTAAAACGAATTGTTTGGTTTGAAACAGATAACCGATATGGGAAATATATAAATTCTGTATTGTATTACGCTCCCTTTTCAATCATTTTTCTATTCTGATTTCAGATAATCCACCGGGTTGATCAGCATGGCCTGGAGAAGTTTTTTGAAAACAGACAGCAGTGACACCAGGGCGGTAACGATTATAGTGAGTGGTAGTATATATAAATAGGCCTGCCAAAGGTCAATTCTTACTGTAAAGCCCATCAGCCAGTTGCTGGCCAGTTGCCAGGCCGCGGGCAGACCAATCAAAAGGCCCAAAAATATCCATTTACCCATTTTGCCGGTAAGCAACCAGAAAATATTGCCCAGGTTGGCACCCATTATTTTTCGGATGGCCACTTCCTTGCTGCGGGTGTTGATTAGAAAAATACTGAGTGCATAAAGCCCCAGGACCGACAAAATAATAGCAATCAGGGTGGCATATACTATGATAAACATGGCCTTGATCTCAGCGTGATACTGTTCCTGAAAAGCGCTGTCCAGAAATTTATATTTGAGGGTATAAAAGGGATCTGTCTTTTTAATTTCCTGTTCGATGGCATTTATAGCCTCCCTAGTATTTGTACCATTGAGTTTTATGCCCATTACTTTATAAAAATGTTCTTCCATATTGAGGACAAGCGGTCCTATTTCAGTGTGTAACGACTCGAAATGATAGTCTTTAAACACCCCTCTGATCGGGCCCTTTCGACCACCCATTTCCAGTTCCTCACCCAGGGGATTGCCCCCTTCCGGAAACAACCGGTAATAGGCTGTTTCATTGATGAGAAACCCTTGCCCTTCAGGTGGCTGGTTGTAATTGAAATCTTCCCCCATTAACAGGTCTATCCCAAAAAGGTTGAGGTAATTGTCAGTAATGCGAACATGAGTGCTTGCAAATCTGCCTTCAGCACCCCGGTTGGCCAGATTGATTAACTGCCCGCTACCTCCCCAACCGGGATTGGCCTGAAACATACCGACTTCCATCACATCAGGTATTTGTTCAAAACGTGACTTGAGTGTCTGATATTTTTCGGTGTCAAGGTCTTTGAAATTTCTGATTAATACCACGTTCTCCCGGTCAAATCCCAACGGTTGATCATAGAGAAATTTCATTTGCAGTCCGAAAGTAATAATAGTGATAATCAGTGCTGTCTTTACAGCAAATTGCACCACCACCAGTCCCATAATGGAGGGATGTACCTGGTTGTTTTTGGCAATCAGTTTTTCCCGCATACCGAAAAGTCCTGAAAGATAAATGGCAGGATAGGTGCCTGAAATGACACCTACCGCAACCAGTCCCGTGATAAATTCGCCCCATTGTAAAACTGACCAATTCGATGGGAGAAAAACATCGGGATTGAGCACAGCTTTATGGACTAATGTGCTCATCAGGTACATGAGCAATATGGAAAGTGCCCCGGCAAAGAAGACGGTGACCAATGATTCGGTCATGATCTGTAGAAACAAGGCAGGACGACGGGCTCCCAGTATTTTTTTCATGCCCATTTCATGCCGGCGGTAATGGGCGCCGGCAATTTGGAAATTGGTATAATTGATGAGTCCCAGTGCAAGTACAAGCAGGGCGATGATGGATACGATCGCCAGTTTATCACTGTCAGTCTGACTCAGGGTATTAATGACATGACCGGAATTTAAATGAATATCAGCCAGCGGGAGGAGGTAGTTTGAGCCGACATAAACACTGTCCCAGCGTTCCAGCATCAGACGGTCGTAATGTTTGGCCAGTAACTGTGTGTATTCCGGGGTGGTATTTTCCTTCATCACCACATAGGTGTGGAACTCCATGCCCGACTTGGTTACAAGGTCATCCAGCCTGTCCATCGACTGAAGCGGCAATAATACCTCAAACTGAAACTGTGTATTTAATGGTAATTCAGCGATGGCCGCTACCTGAAAGTCTTTGTCGCCAATCCTGAGTACTTTGCCGTGCCCTTCACGATTAAAAAACCTTTCATTCAACTTTTCGCTGATCACAATCTGATCCGGGCGGGTTATCGCCCGATCACTCACATTAAAATCAAAGGCCCGGAAAAACTCATAATCGGCATACAGGGCGGGGATGTTATACCGTTCATTTTCCAATTCAATTTCAACACTTCCGGTATTTATAATCCGTACCACCGTTTCCACCTGTTCGTACTGGCTATACTCTTCTTTCAATACCCCGAAACTTATACCGAATTCGGTGGTTTCACCTTTTTGATCAGTGACCCGGGAGATGACTTTATAAGTCCGGTCGCTTTTTGTATGAAAGGAGTCATAGGTGAAGTGGTGGTGCAGGTACATAGCAAGCACCATGCTGGTGGCCAGTCCGACGGCCAGGCCCAGGATGCTGATGATACTGATTTGACGGTTGCGCAACAGGTGACGAAAAATTTGCTTCAGGTTAGGGGCCATGACAATTGCCTTTGGTTTGATAGTTAAAGTCAATTTTTATGCCAATGTACTTATAGTGCCCGCACATAAAGTACGAACACGGGCTCTTTTTATTGAAATTTCGAGGCAAAGGCCTCAAAATTTCAATGTTTAAGATGTTTTTTCTCCGCCCGAGGCGGAGAAAAACTTTAAATTCTGACTTTGTAGACAGACACTTCTATAGTATTACAGGCCGGATTTCACGGGAAAGGCCCGTTCGTTATCGGTCAATGATGTTTGGTTTCGGACATTCGTTATGGTATTTAGCCCTTTGTATTTATTCCCCGGTCATACCCTCGGGGTTATGCTAATTGGAATCAGAAGGGGATTCTCACTCTCTCTTGTCTCATGTCTCATGTCTCATGTCTCATGTCTCATGTCTCATGTCTCATGTCTCATGTCTCATGTCTCATGTCTCATGTCTCCCATCCAACTAAAAAATTAGTTACATTGCTTGCATATTAAAAACTAAGTTTTTAGTTTTGCCTACTTACTACTTACTACTTACATATATGAAAGAACTAACCAAAGCCGAGGACGAAATCATGCAGGTGCTGTGGAAAACAGGAAAAGGGTTTGTGAAGGATATCCTTGAACATTTTAAAGAGCCTAAGCCGGCCTATAACACCGTGAGCACCATCGTGCGGATACTTGTAAAGAAAGGGTTTGTAAAATACAAGACCCATGGGAAAAGCCATGAATACTACCCGGCCATCGATCGGGAAAAATACAGTAAGTTTTACCTGAATAATTTTCTGGGCAGGTATTTCAGTGGCTCGTTTGAAAATCTGGTCTCCTTTTTTGCCCGGGAGAATGACCTTTCTGTAAAAGAAATGGAAGAACTCCTCAAGCATATAAAGCAGGACATCAAAGAAGAAAGAAATGATTAGCATACTCAACTTCCTTTTGGAGGCCTCCCTGTGTCTTTTTGGTTTTTTTGCATTGTATTTTCTGTTGTTCAGAAAGGACAACCAGCTCAACTTCAGGCGGTTTTATATTCTGTCGGCTGTTGGTGTTTCTCTGCTTGTGCCGCTGATTGAGTTCGAAACTCCGCTTGTATGGTTGGAAAATACGGGACAGACTGCCGTGGGGACGGTAGAGCCGGATGGTGGGCAGCTATTTACCATGCCTGAAATTACCATCCTGGCCCGGGAAGAAGGGGAGAAGGCCGGTACAGATCTTTGGTTGTATGTGATTAGCCTAAGTTTTATTGCGTTCTCATCTGTCATCCTTTTCCGTTTTTTGCGTCAGGTGTTTTTTGTTTTGCGTATCCGTTTTGACAGGCGATTTCACCGGATTAAAGAAAAAGACCATACAGTAGTATATACACGGGGACTATTGCCTACGTTTTCATTTTTGAAAACGGTGTTTATCAATGAAGCCGAGATAAAAGAAGAAGGAGAGCTCAGT
>JAOUKJ010000288.1 GCA_029882675.1 Cyclobacteriaceae bacterium | reverse complement strand
CAAACTGGCCGATGGGTCTTTTATTGCATTGAAAGAAAAAGACCGCCTGGCTCTTTTAAAGATAACAGCGCAGGCGGCTAAAGACACGCCAGGATCAACCGTGCAAATCAATGGGATTGAGGAAGAGGTACCGCATTACTTCACCCTGATCAGGCAATTGATCATGTGGGGCTATTTGTCCGCTGAGGTCACAGCCAAAGAGTCATACAACTTTGTGCCTGTACCGGGCCGGTATGAAGGGTGCATTGACTATAAAAAGGGCGATAAAGTGATGTATGGGGGGTAGTACGGGGTAACTTTTCTTTTGTTCATTCGTTTTTGTTCCGGCAAGCCACCTTTGTATACCCTACCCGTATACCTCAGACTTGTGAATAGTCATAATATCACTATATTTATTCTTTATAAACCCATCCTGTAGTAATGTCAAAACCTACCCTGATATTTCTCTTTATACTCATAATTCCAGTCCATATGTACGGTCAACAGTATTCACTGCGCGACGTACAAGCCCTGATCCAGGCAGCGTCCTACGATGAGGCCATCCAAAAACTACAGGAAATCAACCGTTCTACTCCTTCAGCCGAAGGATTTCGCCTGCTTGTGAAGGCATATGCGGATTTTGCCTGGGCTGAAAAAACAAACGGGCGCGATGCCTCTTCGCTGCAAAAACAGGCCATGACCACAGGCCATGAGGCCATTAAAAGGTATCCCGAAAGTGCTGTAGCCTACCTGGCGATGGGTTATGCCTACCATTACAATGAACAATATGTACAGGCACAGGGGGCATATGAAAAAGCAGTTGCCCTGGACGACAATTATGCCCTTGCTTATTTCCTGCTATGGACGGTGTCCAACATTCCCCTGCAAGAAAAGGTAAATAGTCCGATGATTCAAAAGGCTTTGAAACTAGATCCCGGACTGGCTGAGGCCTGGGAAAAACTGGGAGATTTTCACAAGCAACTCGGTAATTTTGAGGAAGCGTTAACTCATTATCAAAAGGCCCTGGACATACACCCACATCATGTATTACACTATGCTATGGGAAGTATTTATCTGCAAACGGGAAATGCGGCACAAGCCCGGACACATTACGAGCAAGTCATTAAGCTCCTCCCCGACTTTGCCTGGGGCCATTACGGGCTGGGGGCAGCTTGCTTGCTTGAAGGGAATTTCGAACAGGCAGCCAATGAACTAAACCTTGCCATAGGGCTGAATCCCGCAGCATGGGAGTATTATCAGGTACTCCTGGAAAACTATCCGCAACTGGCCGACTTCAAGATCAAAAAACCGGGCAACAAGGAATTGAAGGAAAGTAGCGAAGCATTCCATCCATCTGAAAAAGAAGATTACAATGAGGCCGTAAAACTGGCGCAAGAAGGTTATTATGCCGATGCGGCCAACCTCTTCTATGACTTTCTTCAGGACGAGTTGGAAAATGATGATCCCAATTACGGATACATCATCTCGGCCAAAAACTGGACCATGCACTGCCTGTTTATGCTGGGAAAATATGCCGACGCTATTCAGGTCGCTGAAAGTAATTACATCGATACCCGCGACTATGGCCTGCCACAAGACATGGCCTCGCTTATGGCTACCATCGGCGCCATCTATTCTGAGTGGGGCGATCATTATTATGCAATCCGGTTTACAGAACATTCCATCGAATTACTGAATGAACTGGATCTCACCGACAACCTGGCCATTGCCTACAGCAACCTTTGTGACATCTACCGTGAGGCGGGCAACTACCCCTTATCCATTGAAGCAGGTGAAGAAGCCGTGAAGCGCTGCATCCAAGCAGGCAACGATGAGTTGCTGGCTCAAAACTATAACAACCTGGCCAGGGCCTGGCTGCTGTATGGCGATTTTGGTCAGGCAGAAGCCATGATAACAAGGGGAAAAACACTTGTAGAAGGGTTTTCTGACGGAAAATGGAAATCTGAACTCTGGTTAACTTATGCGGAATTGCTCAATGCCCGGGGAAAACACAGCGAAGCTTTGAATTGGTATCTGCAAGCAAAAGAACAACTCGACCTGTTTAAAAGTCCAACTCACCCATACTACCAAAGGATACTGCGCACAGGTGCATTTATCTATATCAACCTGGACAATCCACAAAAGGCCGGCGAAATTTTCACACAGTTTTTTGAGCTGTCAGTACTGTTTATTCGCGACTATTTTCCCGCCATGAGCGAGGCCGGAAAAACGATTTTTTATCGTTCACTGGCAGAAGATTACGAGGTATTTAACAACTTTGTACTTCGCTTTGCTCACCGCTTTCCGGAGCTGACCGCCACCATGTACAACAACCAGTTACAGATAAAGGGGTTGTTGCTAAACACCAACAAAAAAATCAGGGAACAAGTGCTCAACAGTGGCGATGAGAAACTAAATGAAACCTTCAAGGAATGGCAGGACATGCGAAACCTCCTGGCCAAACAGTATATTGGCGGCAATGCCGATCCTGACTTGATCCACAGGTTGTCCCTTCGGATAGATGGACTGGAGACGGTATTGAGCCAGTCATCGACATTGTTCGATAAAGCAGAAAGAAAAGACAAAGGTCAATGGAAAGACGTCAGGGCACAGCTTGCTGAAGAAGAGTCTACGGTTGAAATGGTTCGGTTTCGCTCTTTTGATTTTCGTTTGTATAAGGCCTTTGGCAAGAATGTGCAATATGCTGCCCTGGTCATCACCCCCCAGACCCATCAGCCGAAGCTTATCCACTATGAAAACGGCACCGAAATGGAAGGCCGGTATTTTAAAGGATATTCTAATGCCATACAGTTTACTACCACCGATCGGGACTCATACAATGTTTACTGGAAGCCCCTGGCACAGGCGCTTGAAGGAAGTAGCACCGTTTATTTCTCAGCGGAAGGGGTATTTCATAAAATCAATTTAGAGGGCCTCTTTGATACTGACCTTAGAGCTTATCTGGCCGACACGAAGAGCATACGCCTGCTTACCGGTCCGGGTGACCTGCTAAAGGAAAAGAAGGCAGGCCCGCTCAGAAAGGAAGCCGTATTGTTGGGATACCCGGATTACAAACTGGCGGGTATTCCGGGCACACCAACGGGGTCTGCCAGCCCGTTGGATTTTCTAAAAACCGACAATCAAACGGGCTTAAGCCGCTCCGGTTTTGGAGCCATTGCCGAATTGCCCGGCACATTAAAGGAAGTGGAGCGTATAGAAAAGACTTTGCACTCAGACGGATGGAAAGTGACGAAATACATGGGCGCCGGTGCCCGGGAAGAAAAGTTAAAATCGGTCGACAGCCCTGCATTGCTTCATATAGCCACCCACGGATATTTTGAGCAGACAGACACACTGGTTCATCCGCTTTTATCCAGCGGATTACTCCTTGCAGGTGCGGCCAAGGCCGGAGGTCAGGCCACGGGCGATGTCGAGGACGGGGTGCTCACGGCCTACGAGGCGATGAACCTTCGCCTGGATCATACGGAGCTGGTAGTACTATCCGCCTGTGAAACCGGTCGTGGGGTGGCAGAAAATAACGAGGGGGTATATGGTCTGCAGAGCGCGCTGCTCTTTGCCGGGGCAAGAAATGTAATCATGAGCCTCTGGAAAGTAGATGACCAGGCCACACAAGAGCTTATGGCCTTGTTTTATGCGCACTATGTCGAAATGAAAAATCCTTATCCCGCTTTTAAAGCTGCACAGCAAAAGTTGAGGGAAAAATTCAAAGAACCGTATTTTTGGGCAGCTTTTGTGATGGTGGGAAGGTGAAAACGTTAAACCATCAGCACCTTTCGGTGCAGGCCGGTCACAAATTACGCTATCATTTCACCAGCACCTTTTCAGTATATGTTTCCACACCCGACAGATCGACCCGGAGGTAAAACAGGCCTTTTTGGATAAAATCGAAAATATTATATTCTAACACCCCTGGTTTAAGAGATAGACTATATACCTCTCTGCCCAACACATTAAGTAAAACCAATTTTCCAACGCCTTCCGGATTCCGGCTCAGGTTGATTTTAAAATCCCCGTTAATTACTGGGTTTGGGTAAACACTGAATAACTTGATATAACCTGTATAATCCACCTTTTCTATACGATGATACTCTACGTATCCATCAAAATCAATTGATTTAAGCCGGTAATAGGCTCTACCCGCAACCGGAGTAACATCGGTAAAGAAATAGGTTATAATCTCCTGACTCCAACCATTCCCCTTTACCTCTCCTATTTTACTATAATTAATCCCGTCAACGGATCTTTCTACAGAAAAGTAATCAAAATTTTCCTCTTCAACGGTAGCCCAATTCAGTTCAACTGCACACTTTTCGCTGATGACAATTGCTTCAAAATACAAAATTTTAATGGGCAACTGAGAATCGTTACATACCGGATTATGCCCTGTACATCCTCCAACAGTCACTGTGCCGGAACCTATTAGCTCAGAACCGCCCTCAGTGTGTAAATTGCCTCCTATGGTCACTGTACCGCTTACGTCAAAATCCGTGTCGTTATCACCGGTAAAATCACCGGTAACATTCATACTACCTGAAATGTTCAGGTCAGTCCCGACTTCCACGGTGATGCTTCCGTTTACTGTCAGTGTGCCCGTTACATTCAGCACATTGCCTTGAAGCAATATCAGGTCGCCGTTGATTACCAGATCACCAATGACATTTATTGTCCCACCATTCCCTCCTGAAAGGGCCGTTAAATCCGTGTTGTCAATTGTCATGGTCACACCGCTGTTAATCGTCAGCACATTATTATGCCCAATACCCAACGTGGTTATAGTCACATCAGAAGTCACTGTAACCGTACCTAAACTGTTGGTTAGAGTCACATCATCTCCCGTACTGCCGGGAATACCCCCAACCCATATACCCGTATCAGACCATGTGCCAGGGGTATCTATTGTTTTTGCAGCAGCAAAAACAATAACTGGCCACACGATAAGAATGAAGAAAATTAAAATGTGTTTATTATTAAAAATAGTCAAAACAATACCCTTTAGTCTGGTCGGCTTAACAACATGCATTTCACGCGGTGTAATGCATAAATGCTATGCGTAATTTTTGCAAAAAAAGCAATATCCATTCTCATCCCTGATACAGACATTCCCTTTGAACAAAGGTAAATTACGATGCTGGGTTTTGTTTTACTAAAATTAGTGTGTTTAAACTCCTATTTTTAATATAATTTGGTTTGAAAAAGGTTTACCTTTTCCAAATTTGTTGTGTAAATATATTATCGGACATAGAAACACTGAAGTACAAAAAACCTTTCTGAGTGATATTGTGTATTTGATATGAAAAAATACCCTGTGAAAGCGGGATAGTATAAACTTTTTCACCGACGGAATTAAAAACTAAAAGACGTCCATAAACGCCGGGATCAACACTAAATTTCACCTCGATTTTACTTCCTGTGACCGGGTTGGGAAATACACTAAAAACAGGTAATTCTTGTAAATAATCAATTCTTTTTATTATAAAAATTTCCTCATAACCATCAAAGTCAACAGACCTCAGGCGGTAATATGCCCTGCCATGGATTGGACTAATATCTAAAAAACTGTAACTTATGACATCCTGGCTCCACCCACCACCGTTTATACGCCCGATTTCAGAAAATTTCAATCCGTCTGAAGAACGCTCCAATACAAAGTGGTCAAAATTCACTTCCTCATAACTGGCCCAGTCAAGTTTTACCGCCCGCTTCGCCTCATCAACAGTGGCGTTAAAATACAAGAGAATTATTGGTAGCTGCGAATCATTACACACGGCTGGATCACCAGTGCATATT
>JAOUKJ010000667.1 GCA_029882675.1 Cyclobacteriaceae bacterium | reverse complement strand
TCCAGATCAATATATTCTTTTTCACGGGTATCTACTGCTGACAGGATAAAGTTCATCGTCCACCGATCAGATAGTTCATGTTCCAGATTAATGCCGGTTTGCCAGGTATCGTAATCCATACTCTCCGCCCCATCAAAAGCCACCAGCAACCTGAACGATTTATTGAATGTGCCAAATTCTGTTTCGCGGCTGGCCGGTTCAACATAATAACGATTGTGGGCAAAAGATGAGAGACTTGTTATCGTCGTTTTTGATGAAAGATGATAAGTCAGGAACAACTGAAAATCAGTAAAGCGTGGCAGGTATTCGCCTTTGGTGTGAAAGGTATTCAACAAATACTTTGAGGACTTTCGTCGCACGCCAGCTATCCACGACACTTTTTTTCCACCACCTTCAGCCGACAATTGGCCGCCTAAAAGCCCTCCTTCGGCCAACATGGAAAATTCCCGCGGCTTTCGGTATGTTATATCCAGCACACTGGATAGTTTTTCACCATAACGGGATTGCCACCCACCCGATGAAAAGTTAATATTTTCAGTAAAAGCCGGATTGACAAAACTCAATCCTTCTTGTTGTCCATTACTAATGATAAAAGGTCTGTACACCGGGATGCCATTTACTTCCACCAGGTTTTCGTCAAAACTCCCTCCCCTGACCGAATAGGCCGAGGAAAGTTCGTTATTGGAAACTACGCCAGGAAGGGTCTTTAGAATGGCATTAAAATCGCCAAAGGGCGTGGGGGTTTTCGCAATAGAAATGGGATTAATATTATACATGCCCGGTTGCCCACGAAGATCTGTTATCCCCTGAACTTCCACACTCTGAAGCACCTCTACGCTCAATTCCATGGTGACTTCAATAGCTACTCCAGATAGTGGAAATACCTGCCTTTCTTCCGGAAAGTAACTGACATGCGTAAACTGTAAAAAAAGACTGTCCGGATTCTGAGCTGTGATTACAAAACGACCTGCTTTATCGGTTACCGTCCCGTGATTTGTGTTTTTTACCACCACATTTACACCGGGTATTGGTAAATATTCTTCATTTACAACCCTTCCTTTCACCTCATATTGAGCCAAAAGACTGGGTATTAATGCCAGATTAAAGAAAATTATGAGGAATCCCCGCATAGGGTTTTTTACTATTTAACGTTTTTAAGCCTTGAAATAGTACCTGCAGGGTTGTCAGATTTGAATACAAAACTACCTGCAACCAAAACATCTGCACCGGCATCTATCAATTTTTTCGCATTTTGATCAGTTACTCCACCATCTATTTCAATGAGTGTATCCGTGCCTTTTTTGTGGATCAATTCCCTTAATTGATTTATCTTTCTGTAGGTTCCCTCGATAAACTGCTGACCACCAAATCCGGGATTTACAGACATGATCAGAACCAGATCAATATCTTCCAGCACATCTTCCAACAGACTCACCGGCGTATGGGGGTTAAGCGCCACCCCTGCCTTTGCACCGAGTCCTTTTACTTGCTGCAGGTTGCGATGGAGGTGTGGACAAGCTTCATAGTGAACCGTGATAATACCTGCACCGGCTTCAGCAAAAGCTTCTACGTATTTCTCCGGCTCAACAATCATCAGGTGTACATCAAGTGGTTTTTGAGCATGCTGATTCACCGCTTTAGCTACCGGTATCCCAAAGGAAATGTTAGGCACAAAAACTCCATCCATCACATCAAAATGGATATAATCTGCCATACTGTTGTTCAGCATCTCTACTTCCTGTCTTATTTCTGAAAAATCACAGGCCAGTAAAGAAGGTGCTATAAGTGGTTTATTCATTGGGTATAGATTACAAAAAACTTGCACAAAGATAACATAAAAAGTCCTATCTCAACAGGAGTCTTTTCCGGTAGTTGGTACGATCATTATAGAGATGGATAATATATAAACCCTGCAACAGGTCATTGACAACCAATTCCTGTTCTACGTCTCTCCAGGTAAAAACAATCACTCCTTCTTTTACCTTTTTTCCATCACTCTGGTACAGCACATATTTCAATTCCCGCATTTCATCAGGATCCTTTATCTTAATAAAAAGCCTTCCTCCAAACGCTGGATTGGGATAAACGGCCACCTCATTTTCCACCGATTGAGATGCCCGGTAATTTTTTACGGCCATAAAATGGGGAACACCATAACCAAAATAATTATCCGGCACTGCTGCCCTGTCGGCAGAGACCTTCAAAAAATCCGTTAATTCCAAGGCCGTCAATTCGGGAAAGGCCTGCCAAACACCCGCTGCAAGGCCCGCTACCTGGGGAGCAGAAAGCGAAGTGCCACTTTTATAAATCAAGGTATTCAAGTCACTGATCGCCGCCACACCTGTACCCATAGCGACAACATCGGGTTTTATCCGGTCATCCGAAGTAGGGCCATGGGAACTAAAGGAA
>JAOUKJ010000502.1 GCA_029882675.1 Cyclobacteriaceae bacterium | reverse complement strand
TCACCATCTTTTGTTATAGCGCCTACACTGAGGCAGTAGTGACAATCTGCCGGGAAAGTTATTTTTCCCCATGCTTTATTCCCCTGATTTCCAGCGCTGGTGATGACCACCATGCCCCTTAGCGCGGCCAAATCTGCCGCCCGGCTAATCACTGCTGTATTTCCATTCAGGTCAGCAGGCGTGTAATTCATGGAAGGGTCGTCGAAGTCGAAATAGCCCAGGGAAGAAGTGATGATGTCCACGCCGGCACTGTCGGCCATTTCAGCCGCAAACAACCAATAATATTCTTCCACCCTGTACTCCGAAAAAACATCCTCGGTAACATAAAGTTGTATTTCTGCATCAGGCGCTGTGCCGGTGTAATATCCGGGAATGTTTGCACTGATGGTGCTCAGAACTACCGTACCGTGATCATGGTATTGATAAACGTTGGTGCTATTACCTGAAAAATTAAAAACATTAGTCACCTTGCTATTCTGATAGAGGTGGCTGAATGCCCCTATGCTATTTACCCCGATAAATCCAGCATCCAAAACAGCAATCTCAATCCCCTGTCCTAAAAAGGATTGGTTATGCATAATTTCTATACCCAACAGATCCTTTTGTATGGAATCAACTGAACTACTGAGATCGAGTTTATCCATTGCGCGATCAAATCTTCCCCCATAAATCAACGGTGCCCCAGAGGCTACATATTCCACACTTTTCACAAAAGGCAGCCCCTCGAGCGTAGCAGCCAACGCAGGTGTAGCCTGTACCAATACACCATTGAGCCATCGGGAAGCATAAAAAGTTTCGGCCCCCTGATTTCTCAATTCCAAAATATAGGCTGGATCAACAGGCAAATCTGCTGTTTCAATGGCAATATTTTGTATTGTACGCCTTTGAATACTTTTTTGACTGAGGAAGGCCTCAGGTTGTGCCTTTAAAAAAGGAGAATTAGCTTTATCTGTGAAGGCAATAAAATAGCGGTGACTCTGGGCAAATATCCCATAAAAAGAAAAACTACACAGAATTAATATGACAACTCGCTTCATTCTACCCCATAATCAGTAAGAAATTGTACATATTCATATCCTTCGTTTACTTGCTGCAAACCCAGACATGATATTTCCTGACAATATACAAGGTTTTTGACACTGCGGTATAGTGGCCCAATGCCTTTACCATACTTCACCAGATCCTGCTCAAAATTTACAATAAAATCCTGGTTGTCGCGCTGTTTTACAGTAATCACATCATTAAAGGCCTGCCCCAACAGATCGGACACATAACTGCCTTTATCAATAATTTCAAAATTTTCGGGATCAATGGTATTAAAAGCATTCCCATCCCATGTCTTCCCTAGATTTGCAGGAAAGGCAAGAATGACCAGCGGAAGGTTGTCGATTGTACAGATTAACTGATTGTAATCGGCACGAATGATCCAGGCTTTGGTTATTTCCCAGGCTCCTGTTTCAGTCAATTTCACCGCATTGGTCAGATGATAGGTAACTGACTGATCTGTGTTTTCTACGGCATCTTCTATTTTTACACGCAGCCATTCGGTTGATTCTACTTTTCCTTCAGCTGGGGTATAGACGATCTGCTCAGTTTTATACTCCCAAAAATTCCCTGTGACCAAAGGGAAGTAGTCATATCCCGGATCAGGAATTTCCGGGTTGATTACAGGATTACAACCTGCTAATAATAAGAAACTATATAAGATCCATTTCAATGATACAATGAGTTTATGGGTATCCCGTAACGTTAGTGTAATGTTAATGGTTAGTGGCTAATTCTCATTAGCTTATTGACGTTCTTACCTTTTTAGTATATTCCCGCAAAGCGTCCTTAAAAGCTACCCCTTCATGACTTTTCAGGTAGGTTTTTATCCAAACTGCAGCCATGACATGTGTAAGCTGTTCTCCTTCATCTTCACCTTCCACTTCAATTGCAGGTTGTTTTTCGTTGATAATGGCCTCATCGGCTTCTTCCAGCTCACTTAATGAGAACTTTTCCACCAGTTTCTTAATCACAGGTATTTTCATGTGTTCATAAGATTGGTTATCATATTTACAATATTTTCCTCATTTGAAGTTCCTACCGCTTCTTGAATTTTACCATTTTTTATCGTAACAATAAACGGGAGTTTATTGACTCCTGAAAAAACCCTTGCTTCCGGATTATTTTCCGCATCGATGTCGATAAAGGCCACACCATCAAAGCGGCTATCATTACTCAACCGCTTAAACTTGGGCGACAGCATTCTACAACTACCGCACCAGCCGGCATAATATTTTATGACTACTTTATCGTTACTGGAAATCACGTCAGAAAAATCACTATCAGTTACTACGTTTAAACCCATTGCGCTTACGTTAAATTTTTTTTACTTTATAATAAATTAAATTTACTACAAAGAAACGATTTTTACCTTACTTTTGAAAAGTAAACAGACAATTCAATGGCGCTTATTACATATGTAAAGGTGGGGAATATTACCAATCTAAGTGATGCCCGGTATTGTGCAGCTATGGGCGTGTCCCAACTTGGATTTTGTATTGACAAAGACAATGAAAATTATGTAGATCCTGCCACTTTTAACGATATAAAAAAGTGGATTGAAGGGGTGGATATCGTTGCCGAAACCAACTGTACGCTCAATCAGGCTGAGGGCTATGCATACGATGTATTGCAATGTTGCTATACGCATTGCGCAAATAAAAACATTCAGGTAGCACGTCAGACGGTACGTTTTTCATTAGCGCAATTACCAAATATTAACCCGGGTTTACTTTCTGATTTTGAATACATCCTGCTGGAAGGTGTGGAAGAGCAACTTTCAACAGACCAAAAAAATTCAATTCGCGAAATTGGGCGTAAAATACCTGTAGTTATGGGCTGTGGTTTTGATGTACATACCGATATTCCAGCTTTTGTCGATGACCTGGGTCTCAAAGGCATAGCCCTCAGGGGTAGCAGGGAAATACGTCCCGGATTTAAAGATTATGATGCGCTGGCATTAATACTGGAAAAACTGGAAGATGATTAACCGGTTGCATGTTTGACAATTTCAGATAGTATTATTATTCCCTCTCGCAGAATTTTATCCTCAACGTCAATCACATTATCCTTATCGTCATCATCCCCTTCGGGAATAACCTTTCCGGAAAGGCCCTGATTGCGCAACAAGGCAGCCTCATTGGCTTTTCGTTCCTCCATACGTACTTTCTCATTCAGCGAGATCACTGTTTTTGACATTGATTCTTTCAGTTCCCCGACTTCTTTGGTCAACGCATTCAATACCGGATCTGACTGTAATCTCAATTGGTAGTGGTTATTTAATTCTGCCAGTAAATCTGCGTTTATCACGCCAAAACTTTTATATTTA
>JAOUKJ010000287.1 GCA_029882675.1 Cyclobacteriaceae bacterium | reverse complement strand
AAAACGCCTTGTTATTTACGCGCCCGGGTCACTGATGGCCCCGGATGGGCGATGGCCCCACAACATAGGGCTTAACCACATATGTGTTTTACTTGCCTTATACGTTTTTGTCATAAATCTAACAAATTTTTCACCTTGTCAAAAGTATTGATGGCTACATGTGTATAAATCTCTGTGGTTTTAAGAGAATTGTGCCCTAAAAGTGTCTGAATAACACGTAAGTCATTTCCATTTTCCAATAAATGCGTAGCAAAACTATGCCGCAACATATGTGGGGTTACATTTTTTTTGACACCAGCTTTACCTGCCGCCCTTTTTACTATCTTTTCAACGCTGGTAGCCGAATACTGCCTCCCATCCGGCGACTCAAACAACCACTCTCTGGGCCGCCATTCCCTGAAGTACGCCCTTAAATCCTCCAGCATACTTTGCCCCAACAACGTTAACCTGTCCTTATTGCCCTTGGCCCCCTCTACCCTAATCAGCATCCTTTTACTGTCAATATCAGTAATCTTCAGGTTGATCAACTCACTACGACGCAGACCGGCAGAATACAACAAAGAAACTATGCATTTGTGCTTGATATTATTGGTATGCTTAATGATGGCCAGCGCCTCTTCTTTTGAGATAACTTTGGGCAACTTATGCTCCTTCCTTGGCCTTTCTATGTCGTAATAGCGGTTGGGCATGTCCAAAACAATCTCAAAATAAAATTTAATGGCATTCACGGCCTGGTTGATGTAGGAGTTGGAGGAACCCTTTTCTACCAATACTGAAAGATAATCTCGTATGTCGTTTTCATTCAAGGTATTGACTTTCCTGCTGTTATAATGGTTGATGAACCTTTCAAAACAATTGACATACGTGCGGATGGTACTCTGTGAATACCGCTTGATCTGTAGCTTCTGAAGGTATTCCTTCGGACAACCCTTCCACCCTTCTTTCAACACCCTGTTTTCGGCCCAGGAAATGTCTCCGTTGCCATTCCCGGCAATATTAACCGACTTGTTTTTATCAAAATACCTGCAATTGACCCAGGCCACACCCCTGAATTTTTTAAAAATAGCACTCAGGTTTTCCTCCGTGTTTTTCACATAAGTTACCTGATGTTTTTCGCTCCACTTTACCCCGGGGAGCTCCTTTACAAGCGCTTGTATCACCTTATGGGGGTAGTATAATATGCCAATACATTTCTCATCCTGGATGAGATAATGGCGAAGTGTGATGTTTTGTAATTTTTCCATGGAACAATAATGGAGGAAATAAACAACCAAAAACTCGTATTATGCATATAATATACGTATATTATGCGCATATTATGAGGCTATGAGAATTTGTCCGATTTGTGGAGGCGCTGTACAAGGCAGAAAAGACAAGGTATTCTGTTCAATTAATTGCAGATCGGCGGCACAGTATGAAAACCGCCAAATGAAAGAACAGTTCTACTTTGAAGTGGACAAGCAACTCAAAACCAACCGGAAAATTCTAAAAAAATACAACCAAAGTGGTTTTACGACACTCCGAAAGGAAAAACTGCACGAAGAAGGCTTTAACCCCCGCTTCTTTACCCACTACTGGAAAAACAGCAAAGGACAGGTCTATCTGTTCTGCTACGACTACGGCTTTCTGGATCTCCATGACCAAAAAGACAAATACCTGATTGTGGAATGGCAGGAGTATATGAGGTAATCCACCTTTTCCGTTTTCCCGTTGATCGCCCCAACTTGTCCGTTAATCATTATTTACGGCATTATTTATCAGAACTTCCTATCTTGTACAGACATGAAGTGGTTTATCATACATCAATGGAAGGCCATGCGGCGCTCTTCCATCTGGCAAAAAAATCTGGCCATCAATATTGTGTTGGGGTTTTTCCTCCTGCTCATGTTGGCCTACCTTTTTATGCTTGGTTTTCTGATCGATAAAATAATGGAACAATTATACCCGGATGAAAACCCGGTAACACTGTTTAACGGCATAATTTTATATTATCTGGGTATAGAATTCTTAATGCGCTTTTTCCTTCAGTCTCTTCCTGTGCTGGACGTAGAAACCTATCTGCATTTGCCCATTAAAAAATCAGCCATCGTTCATTACATCACCGGCAAATCTATTTTTGCCATTGGCAACTACCTCTCCTGGTTGGTGTTTTTTCCCTTTGCCTTTAAGGTGATTGCCCCTGCCTACTCTACCGGCACAGCCTGGGTATGGGTAATTACCGTCGTAATACTGGTTTTCTCCAACAATTTCCTGGCGATTTATGTCAAACGGTTGTTGACAGGAAACTCTTATATCGTACGAATCTTCGGACTGCTGATGATTACCGTCATACTGCTTGATTTCTTTGACCTGACGTCACTGTCGGCACTTTCAGCCTCTGTTTTTGACCAGCTTCTGGCAAATCCTTTACTGGCTATTGTTCCTGCCGCAATACTGGCCTTTCTGTATTTCATCAATTATCATTACCTGCGGATGAGATTATATACCGAAGAAATCAATGTAAAGAAAGAAATTAAAACTGATGCCCTTGCCAATATAAAATACCTGAAAACATGGGGCATCACAGGTCACCTGATCGCCCTTGACCTTCGCCTGATCTGGCGACATAAAAGAACACGGTCTATTGTTTTTATGGCCCCCATTTTCCTGGGATACGGTTTTTTCTTTTATCCGCAATCCATCTATAATGAAATGTACAGTTTCCTGATTTTTGTGGGCGTATTCATGACTGGCGGGTTAATGCTCAACTACCTGAACTATTGCTTCAGTTATGAGAGTAATTATTTTGACAATATCCTGGCCCATTACAAAGACTTTGAACGGTATATTCAAAGCAAATTTATTTTGGCTGTATTAATATCAGCAACCTGCTATATTATTACCATCCCTTATGTGTATTTTGGCACACATGTATTGCTCATCAATACCGTGACTTTCTTTTATAATATTGGTTTTCTCTCCTTCATCTTACTTTATATGGCTACCTATAGTGCCAAAAGAATGGATCTGAGTAAAAATGCAGCCTTCAACTATCAGGGCCTCGGTGCCTCGCACTGGATAGCGATGTTGCCGGCATTCCTGCTACCCGTTGTTATTTATCTGCCCTTTGGCCTGACAGATTATCCGCGGGCAGGGCTGTTGTTTGTGGGTACCCTTGGACTGGCCGGGTTGCTTTTTCATAAAGTGATGTTAAAATATATTTATAAGCAATTTCTGAAAAGGAAGTATATCATGGCCGAGGGATTCAGAGAATAACTTTGGTCTGTAAGAGATATTTAAAAAAGGTAGGGAATAAAAAAAGCAGGTCTTATAATATGTGATATGATCGAAATAAAAGAATTAAAAAAAGCCTATAACGGCACAACGGTCCTGGATGTCCCGTCGCTTTCCATTGCAACGGGGGAAAGCTTTGGGCTGGTGGGCAACAACGGGGCCGGAAAGACCACCTTGTTTCGCCTGGTTCTTGATCTGATCAGGGCCAATAACGGGCAGGTAATGATACACGGAAAAGATGTAAGAGCCGGAAATGAGTGGAAGTACTACACCGGCTCGTACCTGGATCAGCGTTTTCTGATTGATTACCTCACACCTGAGGAATACTTTGACTTTCTTCAGGGTATTTATGGGCTTTCAAAAGGTGATCTGGAGGCTTTTTATGATGGGTTTGCTGAATTTTTCAATGACGAAGTACTGGGTAAAAGGAAGTATATCCGCGATTTTTCCCAGGGCAATAAACAAAAAATAGGAATAGCCGCTGCACTCATGGCCAAACCGCAGGTGCTCATTCTTGACGAACCGTTCAATGGACTTGATCCCACAACTCAGCACCGGCTCATCGGGCTGCTCAACGGGCTCAAAGCACAAAACGGCATTACCATGCTTATCTCAAGCCACGACCTGCGCCACATCACGGAAGTATGCAGCCGCATTACTGTGCTGGAAAAGGGATCGGTGATCCATGACCTCAAAACAGACCGGGATACGTTGAAAGAATTGGAGGATTATTTTGCCGTATGAAACCTTCAGCTTTCGGGTATGGGATACCTTTCAAATATCCGGTTTTTGTCGAATAAATAACGATATGTGATGTAATTTTTGGCGGGATAGGCGCCAACAGAAGACCATAGTTTGCGCATGGGTGGATTGAAATCACCCACCCAGTTAAACTCCAGCTCGGTATAATGAGGCATTTTTTGCAATACCTGATTCAGATGCCAGATAAAGGCCGATTCGATACCCAGCTTTTGAAAACGCGGAACAACGCCCATCAAAATACCTTTGGCACGAGTCACTTTGTTCTTTTTGATCATATACAACAACCGCAATTTGTTGATGAGGTTAAGCTTCCCGTTGAAATGTTTGAAAATCTGGTTTACATCGGGGTACATGAGGTAAATGGCAATGGGCTCCCCTTCATAATAAGCCAGCCAAATAAATTTTTCTTCCAGAATGACTTTGGCTTTATTGATAAACTCTTTCACATATTCTACCTTCATGGGCTTAAAGTTTTCCTTAAAACTTGCCCAGGCCTCATTAAAAACCTTGGTGAAATCCTCTGCATGTTGATCCAGCCGCTTAAAGGAAAAGTGCTCAAAACTATACCCGGGTTTTTTAGAAACCCACTCCGCAATTTTCCAGAACCTTTCCGGCACCTCCTTTTTGAGGTCCATATGAAATCCCTCCTGCCGGTAGTATACCTGAAACCCATACGCTTCAAACAGCTGCTGATAGTACGGCAGATTATAGGGCACCTCATAGGCCGGCGGGGTAAATCCCTCCACCAGAAGGCCCCAATATTTGTCATTCTCGCCAAAATTGATGGGGCCGTCCATTGCTTCAACGCCTTTTTGTACCAACCAGTCTTTTGCACCATTGAATAGCATATCGGCGGCCTTTTGGTCATCAATGCATTCAAAATACCCACAACCCCCGGTGGGGAGTTCAGTGCCTCTTATCGCATCGTGGTCAACGAAAGCCGCAATGCGCCCGATGAGCTGGCCCTGGCCATTTGTAAGTATCCACCTTATTGCCTCCCCGTGTTGATAGTAATTATTTTCTGCAGGATTGAAAATATTATTGATATCATTATCAAGGGGGCAAACCCAGTTTTCTTCGCCTTTATAAATGAGCCTGGCCACATCGAGAAAATCCTTTTGAGTACGGAAATCTGTTACTTCGGTTAATTGCATTCTTTTAATTTTTCGGGAGATAGAAATATTTGTTTTTAACAATGACTATTGGTTTGTCCCGTATATTTCTTCAATAAGTCCTTTGTATTTTTCATTGATCACGCGCCTTTTAAGCTTAAGTGTTGGGGAAAGCTCCCCGGAATCGGGCGACCACTCTGTACTGACCAGCCGGAAGCGCCTCACCTGCTCATCTTTATCTATTTTTTGGTTTATTCTTTTTACAATATCACCATAAAACTTTTTTACGGCCTCCTCTTTTATTAGTTCATCACTGGATGAAGCGGTCACATTATTTTCCCTGCACCATATTTTCAGGTTATCCATGCTGGGGGAGATCAGGGCGCCGGCAAATTTTTCACCATCGCCAATCACCATCAACTGGTCGATATACAGGGATTCTTTAAATATATTTTCAACAGCCAGTGGTGAGACATACTTACCGTTTGACAGCTTAAAAATTTCTTTTTTACGATCCGTAATTTTCAGGAATTTACCGTCTTCCAGCTTTCCGATATCACCAGTATGGAACCAGCCTTCGGGATCAATGGCATCAGCAGTGGCCTGTTCATCTTTATAATAACCCAACATGACATTGGGTCCTTTGCATAATAT
>JAOUKJ010000286.1 GCA_029882675.1 Cyclobacteriaceae bacterium | reverse complement strand
AAATATCAGGAACCAATGTGCCAAAATTATCTGGTATGTCGGTATGATTTCCTGCAATAATATAAAGCATATTATCCGGCCCTTTAATGATGGCATGCGGACCATGTTCGCCGGCGCCATCAAAAGGTTGCATCAAAACCACCGAATCGGGCAGATCATCCTTGTTGCTGTCGAAGACCCTGTACAGGCCTGACTGATAATGATCATTACCGTAGCTATTGACCATGACATACAAACTGTTATAAGCCCAAAGCATACCTTGGGCACTGCCAATATTTACGCCTAAATTTTCTATATCCACGCTATCAATCGGATTTTCAGAAGCGGCCATTCTGTATATTTGTCCATATTGGTCACTGGCGTATATCCTCCCCTGATCATCGCTGGCAAGCGAAACCCACGACCCCATGCCATGATCATCCGGGGAAAAAAGCTTTTGCACAACAAATCCTTCCGGTGTTATGATCGACTCATCTACGCCCGTAGTCTTGATTCCCTGGTCACAACCATAAATGGCCAGAATCGCTATTAAAAGAACAATGGTTTTAATTGTTTTCATTTTGTGGGTTTTTTTCAGGTTAAACTATTTATTCATATTTTCCTTCTGAACAGATCAGGTCAATCCAATTCATACCATTCGATATTACTCAACACTTCCCGCCGTTGTCCTTGCCCATCAGGCGCATAATTTCTTTCCAGATAATCCAGTATTTTTTCTTCATTTTCACCCAGATCCCACAATTTCTGTGTCTTTTGCATCCAGGTGATCATGTTTTTCCATCCTTCCCGTGTTGCCCTGTTTTGGGTGATCATCCTGGCCGAATGACAAGCAGTACAATGGGCGATAATCACGGGCAACTCCTGACCGTCTTTCAGTCCGGTAGCCACGTGAGTACTATCCACTATCTCCAGATTATGATGTGCCTCTACTTTACCCGGTAAAGGTGTTTTTTCGGCAGGGGTACAGGCGTCAATCAACAACATCACTATAATGGCCCCTGTCGATAATATAAAGTACTTTCTCATTTATAAATCTATGTTTAATATAGTAGTAAGTAGTACGTAGTAAGTAGTAAGTAGTAAGTAGTAAGACTGTCCCCTCATAACTGTTTACTGTTCACTGATAACTGTTCACTGATAACTGTTTACTGTTCACTGTTTACTGTTTACTGTTTACTGTTTACTGATAACTGTTTACTGATAACTGTTCAAACTACCTTCACGGCAATCCTGTGGCACGCATTATTCAGATAACCTTTCGGGTTCCATCCGGGAATGACCATCGGCTGCATGGCTTCCTTACTATCGGTAGCGCGGGCCCAAACTTCATAATAACCCTTGCCCGGGAAATCAATGGTTGTATTAAATCGTTGCCACGCCAGTCTGTTGGCCGGCGCTTTCAGTTCACAACGCTTCCATGAGGCTCCAAAATCGATGGAGTATTCCATTTTTGAGACTTCCAGATCACCGGCCCAGGCATGTCCCCGTACTTCCAGCTTCCGGCCCTCTTCGATGATAGCCCCCGATTTTGGATAGGTGATCAAGGATTTTACAGGCATGGATTCGATAATGCACATATCTTCAGGATTTACTTCAGATCCCGGTGGGACGGGTTTACAGGGTACACGATAAGCATCTCCTGTCATTTTTGGGCCATCATGCACGATATTCCGCACGCTAAGCTTTTCTACCCACTTTCCGCTGACGGATCCGGGCCAGCCACCAGCCACCAGGCGTACAGGATATCCATGGGCCAGGGGAATATCTTCTCCATTCATTTTAAAAGCCAGGAGCGTTTCATCTTCCATGGCTTTACTCATAGGCACACCTCTGCTAATAACCACCTTGTCCGGGTCACCGGATAAATGCTTATCGGCGGCATAATACGCCAGGTATACCGCCTGATCCGTGATACCTACCGATTCAAGTACATCCCTTACTCTCACCCCTGTCCATTCGGCACAGGCTACGGCCCCCAACGACCACTGGTTTCCCTTTGCCGGAGGATAAAACTCAGCCCTTCCGTTGCCTCCACATTCAATGGTAAGCTGATACGTATGGTGTTTAAATTTCTCTTTCAGGTCGTTGAGTGAAATTTCAACAGGGGTTTTTACGGCCTCTCCTTCGATAGTAATTTTCCAGTTTTTAGCATCCGGTGCCTCGGGCATTATGCCGTTGTTTCGCATAAAAAAACGAGAGGCCGGCGTCACAACATCATCGAGCAGGTGTGGTGGTGTTTCTACGTTCCATGGCCTGTCATTAAGCACAATCAGATCCTTGTCCTTTCCAAAGAGCTTGTACCATTCATCATTATTTGCCAGGCCTGCAGGTATAAGCCCTGACGGCATCTTATCGGCAAAAACAATTTCAGCGCCCAAAGCTACAGCCATAGCTGCCAGTCCGCTTTTCTTTAAAAAACCCCTGCGTGTATGCGGATCAGCTACACGCCCCCAAAGCCTTTTGTCCGCTGCGATGGGATCAGCTGCATACAGCGCGTGAATACCCTTTTCTTCTTTCTCCATTTAATATTTTTCTGAATTCAATAATTTTTTAGCCATTTTTGCAATTCATATGAATAATAATAAGGCACTTTTGGGCGTTAAACTTAACAATAATTTTTTTGTTGGGCTTATCTTTTTTATAGCACTTTTATTTTCTATTGGAAAAATACAAGCTCAGAATGAAAAAAAATATACATACAGCCTTTCTACATCTGTTTTTCGCGGCTTTATTCTTCGTCATTCCAAAGAGATCGGTGTAGCAGGCAACAGTTTCCCCGCTGGTTTTTATTCGGAATTTAACAGACACCATTATGGCCATCAGTCCTGGGAGTCGCGCCACCGCTACCCTGACTTTGGGGTCAGCTTTTATTATGTCAACTATAACAGCCCTGTTACTGGCCGAAGCTATGCACTGGCGCCACATTACAAAATATATCTGGGTAAGAAAAGAGATGGAATTTTTCGGCTTACATATAAAATGGGTCTGGGAATTGGCTTAAATGACACCCCTTATAGCCGTGACACCAACCATCAAAATCAATTGCTTGGCAGTCGTTTTTGTTTTAGCATACCCACCACCCTTGATGCGGAGCTAAAGATCAATAAGCAAATCCGGTTAAATAGCGGTCTTTCGCTCATTCACTTTTCGAACGGGGCAATAAAAAAACCCAATAAAGGCATCAATGTCATCGCCCTCACGGGAGGATTTCGCTATCATCTCGCGACCACCACACCCTCCTACCAGCAAAACGAAGAGGCCTTTGATCAACAATCAGTCAGGGCAGTCCTTATTCTGAGTGGGGGCGCACACGAACCCAACTTTGTAGGCGCAGGAGCCAAGCCCTTCTTTAATCTCACCGCCTACGGTTCAAAAAAAGTCAATCATAAAATAGCCTGGCTTGCCGGAGTTGATGTTTTCTGGAGCCTCGCACTGAAAGAAGATATTCAATATGATGTCGATCTGGAACCAGGCCCTTTACCTGATTATAAAAGAGCTGCTGTAACGGCCGGTTTTGAATACTTCATCAATGACCTTTCCATCATCGGACAAATTGGGGTATATTTTTATGATCCATACCACAAATATGCCTTCTTCTACGAAAGGATCGGTTTAAAATACTATATCAATCCACGATTGTTCACTTCACTCACCCTGAAAGCTCATTATGCCAATGCTGAAATGGCTGAGTTGGGCGTGGGTTATTATTTAAATCAATGAGAAAAACCGTTTACATCCTGTTACTCGTTTCTTTAAGCTGGGCATGTGATAACGAAAATTCCTGGGACTGCCTGAAAAAGATCGGCGAGGAAGTGGAAACAGAAATTTTTCCGGGGCCTTTTCAAAAATTATGGCTCAGTAATGGTTTTATCCTTGAAGTTACAGAAGGCCCCACACAAAAAGTCACCATTACAACCGGGAAAAACCTGCTTAATGCGATTAACTATTATATCATCGATGACAGACTGTTCTTTGAAGATAACAATTCCTGCAATATGATGCGACCACATAATCCCACCATCATTCGTGTCACTTCGCCCAACATCAATCAGATCGACAATTATGGTAGCGGTTCTATTATCAGATCAACAGGAACACTAACTTTTGGTGACCTTCGGATCAACTCCAAAAGCCACAGCAGCATTTTCGATCTCGACATCGACAACAACCGGCTGATGGTCATTTGCAATGACATCACCACCTTTAAGCTCCGGGGCAAAACCCGTGAACTCAACATCCAGATAGCAGCCAGTGACAGTCGTTTGGAAGCACAGAATCTGATTGCCGAAAACATAATATTCATCCACCGTGGCACGAATGACATCCTCGTTCATCCGGTAGCTTCCCTGGTTGGACAGGTGATGAGTACGGGCAACCTGATTTATGTAAACAAGCCTGTTTTTATGGATATTGACGTTTCTGGCAGAGGCACGGTGTCTGCCAAATAGTGTCTGCCTGAATGTTCGTCATTTCCCTAAAACTTTCACCGTATTGCGAAAGCTTCCACCGGGTTTGTCTCAAAAATAACTTTCACTTCTTTATCCGTCAGGCCTTCATTTTTCAACATGGGTATTAATTGGGTATATATGGTTGTAAAAGGTGCAAACTCCCCTCCTTCTTCCTTGTCGGGGTCGTACCAGCCGGCATCGTGCGAGACCAATGTGCGGTGTAGCAGTCCCTGCTCTTTCATATACATCACCCTGGCAACAGTATCGGCAACATTTCCCGCTCTGATCCCCTCAAAACTCACCCATGCCCCTGTTTTACCGGCAATTCTAAACTGATTAAAATCTTTTTCATTCTGGGCATGCACCCAGATAAAAGCATTGGCATCCACACCCATACCTTCCAGCACATCGAGCTGCTCCATGGCAGGCAATGCCGGCCCCGTATGCGAAGCAATGACCAGACCCGTTTTTTGATGGGTGATGCCCGCTGCCGTAATTAGCCGCCTGTGAAAGTCTGACAATGGCCCGGAGCCCACACTAATCTTGATAAAACCGGGCTTCACCCCCGATCCTTCTATCCCTTTTTTATACTCTTTTGTCCACCTGTTCGCCAGTTGTTTGGCTGTTTCTTCAAAGGCAAAAGAAGGAATAAATTTATTATTCACTGCCCCGTAAAAACCCGTATTAGTAAGTATGTTAATGCCCGATTTTTCCGATAGTTCCTTCAAAAGCCAGGGATCCCTCCCCAGAAATGCCGGAGTGCAGTCGGCCAGGGTCTGGCAGCCCAGTGCTTTTACCTCATTCAGGTAGGGCAATACCTTCTCCACTACTTTGGCCCTGTCCCAGCGGTGATACCCGGTTTTGTCGGCCCCGATAAAATCCACCAGCAGGTGCTCATGAATAAGCATGCTACCGACCTGATCTGCCGTCACCGGTCCTGTGACTGACATCAGCTGACGTTCTTTTTCCAAACCCCAGGCTCTTGTGGTGGCGGCCAAAGCCACTGTTGCCAAGGCAGACTGCTTCATGAATCTTCTTCGGTTGGTCATTTTACTCATTTCAGTATAAGTTTTATTTACATATTCTATCCACGCTTCATTCCAGGAGCGAAAACCTTCATTATCTATTGCATGTCCTCCACCTTTTCCACGACCTTCAGACTCTCCTGTCCCAGCGCGTTCCGCATTTTTTCAGCCCATTGATACGAGTCCGGAAGTGCTCCGACAACCACTACTTTGGTTGGAGCGACAAGTGCTGGAAGTTGCCATACATCTGTAATACGCAGGCAGCTGAGCATTTCCAAAGCCTCACCCCTACCATCAGGTGTGCTGGCGACGTCCTGAGTAGCCGGTGGAGTTTGTAAC
>JAOUKJ010000285.1 GCA_029882675.1 Cyclobacteriaceae bacterium | reverse complement strand
CGATGCCGCTATAGCGGATTATCTGAACAACTGGGGCTACAGGTGTTCCGGTGAATTAATGCTCACGGAAAAAAATTACCGGGACGATCCCGCCATGTTTATTGACCTGCTCAAACAATATGACCAGCTGTCGGATGTTAATCCTGAAAAAATAATCAGTGAAAAGGGTTTGGAGCAAAGAAAAATTATCAGGGGCTTTAAGCAGAAAATATGGAAGAAGTACGGATTGTTTTTCCCTTTGGCCCTGGTTCACATCGTACTGTTGAAATTACTGGTACGTTTTACGATGCGCGGTATTGCCTCCAGAGAGCGCGTACGGCTGAAGCAGGCATTGCTCTATTTCAAGTTTAAGCAGATACTTCAAAAAACAGGCACACTACTGCATAAAGATGTTGGAGTGCTTGAAAACCCGGATGATGTGCTCTATCTCCGATATCAGGAAATAGCTGAAAGCCTGACGGCCTCCGAAATGTTAAGTGCCAATCTTAAAAACAGGATATTAAGCAGAAAGCAGCAATATGATAACTCCTCAAAACATTCCTATCCCGATGATTTTTTCACTACACTTGGAGAATATACACCTCCTGAAAAAGTGAAAGCAAAGAGCACACCACTGGCCTCATCGGCATTGGAAGGCCTTTCGGCCTGTGGCGGCTTTGTGAAAGGAAGGGCCAGGGTACTGGAAAGCGTAAGTGAAGCCTGGAAAATTGAAAAAGGAGATATTCTGATTACCCGGCAGACTGACCCCGGTTGGGTGGTGCTGTTCCCGCTGATCAGTGGTCTTGTTGTGGAGCGGGGGGGAATGCTCTCTCACGGCGCAATTGTATCCAGGGAGTTTGGTGTTCCGGCCATAGTCGGAGTGGATAAGGCCATGGAACGAATAAAAGACAAAGCTGTAATTGAACTGAATGCCGATACCGGACAAATTGTGATCTGTGATTAAAATAGTATTTACATATATCAAACAGCGGTTTAATCCCCTGATGTATACCGGGTATGCCGCCTGTTTATTGCTGTTTGCCCGGGGTGCGGTAGCGTTTACTTTCTCCGATTTATGGCTTTTACTATTCACTTTATACTTTCTGTTTGTGATGAGATTGTTTGATGATCTGTATAACAAAGAAGAAGACTGCGCAAAGCCCGAAAGGAACTACACACAGGCCAAAGACTACCGTGTACTCAGGGGCTTTTTGATTATCCTGATACTGATTTTTGTATCAATGACAGGCTATTACAATTACCGGATGGCGATAGGTTGTATTGGTTTTATGGGAATCAATTATTTGCTGTATTTATTACTTCATGGAAAGTGGGCCTGGAATCATTTGCTCCCCCTGATCAAATATCCTTTTGTGGTGTTTCTGCTCATTTTGGTCTGGTCAGAAGAGTCGCTGTCCCCTTCATGGTCAGGGGTACTCACCAGTCTGGCTCTGTTTCCGGCACTGGTAGTGTTCGAATCCTTATCAGATTATACCTTCAACGTAAAAGGAAAAATTTGGATACTGTTGCTGGCCTTTTTGCTGCTATGGAGTGCCGAATATAGTGTTATGGGTTGGGCAGGATCTGTGTTATCACTACTTATTAGTGTCCTTCTATATAGTCGGCCACTCGGCCTTTTTGAGGCCAGAGGCCTCAAAAAAATTGCGTTAAGGGCGTTTTGGCCCCGCCGAAGGCGGGGCCAAAACGCCCTCCCGATCTTCGGGACGCGACTTTATGTACAGGCAGTAATTACTGCTATTTTGCAATTTGTAAAAAGGCGACCGGCTGTTATTATTTTACTTTTTTTTTTATTTGCACGTTTAATCAATCATTATTATGCCCTTTGATCCACTCAATGAAATTAAGAAACTGGGTAACCCGGAACATTTCAACTATGAAGAGGTTCCCTGCTACCTCTGTGGCAATAGCACCAGCGAAAAATTTCTGGTAGGAGAAGAAGACCTTACCGGCAAGGAAGGGAGGTTTTTGTATGTGAAGTGTTCCGGTTGCGGACTGGTCTATCAAAACCCAAGGCTTCCGGTCTCTCAAATAAAATCGTTTTATGACAGCGAATACATTGCTCACCGTAAAAAGAAAAACTGGGGCATCCTGACTCCGCTGTATGAATGGGCCATGAGCAAGCATGACCGTGACAAGGTGCAGTTGGTAAAAAAATATGTGCAACTTAATGAACACACCAAAGTAATGGATGTAGGGTGTGCAGTAGGTACATTTTTGCTTCATCTTCAAAAAAAGCATAAGAGTCATATCAGTGGTGTGGATTTTAAAGAGGGATTGAATTTTCCGGGATTTGACCAGATCAGTTTTTATGAAGGGCTTTTTCATGAACAAAATCTCCCTGAGAATCATTTTGACCTGGTGACCATGTGGCATTTTTTCGAACATGATTACAACCCTGTTGACACTTTAAAGCAGGCCCGTAAAATACTGAAGAAAGAGGGGAAGCTGATTATTGAAGTACCCCGACTCGATTCGTTTACCTTCAGACTGTTTGGCAATAAATGGCCCGGTGTGCAGGCCCCGCAGCATACGGCACTTTACAGTAAAAAAACGATTGTTGAAATGGTGGAGAAAAATGGCTTCAAGGTAGAGCAATACCTGCCTTACGGAGCTTTCCCCCCCTACTTTTATATTTTTACGGGTACTTATTTCCGTATGTTCGGCAAAGGGCTCAACCTGGATCGTATTATTTTTCCTTATTTTACCGGGCAGCTCCTGCTGACCCCGGTGCTGCTTTTACAAAAATACCTGAACCTCTCTATGCAAACTGTGATATGCCGGCCAAATTAAGAAAATGGTATCAGCTCTTTATTGCTTTTGGCACCATGACTGTCGTGGGAGTGATTGCCCTGGCATTGCGGGTGATTTCACTGGGATTATTGACCCATTTTAACCGTAAATATCTGGTAGCAGGCACATCCAAACTAATCCTGCAGCTTCTTGGAATAAAATTGATTTTGCCCGATCAAAAGATTTTTCCGAAAGAACCCTGTTTCTATACCTTTAACCACAACTCCTCCCTTGATCTCTTTGCACTTACTGCCATGGGGTTTACCAATGCCCGGTTTCTTCTTTCAGAAAAAACTTTGAAAATAATACCACTTACCATTATGGCTTTGAGTATCGGTGTGATGTATATCCCTCAAAAGCATCATAAAAAAAGAAGAATACGATTTTTCGAAAAAACTGAAAAGATGATCTTAAAAAGAAAAGTAAGTGTTTTCGGGTCATCTGAGGGAGTGCATCAACACAAGCATGGAATAGCCCCCTTCAACAGGGGAGTTTATCACATGGCCACTATTACCAGGGTGCCGGTAGTTTTATTGTTTATCGATATTCCTGAAGAATCCAACCCACTGAATAGCTATCGCTCATTTAAAAATGGCCTGATCAGAATAGAATGTATAGGCATACTCGATACCGTCAACTGGGCTATAGAAGACATTGACAAAAATAAGGAGATAGCCCGGGAGATTTTTGTAAAAAAATTTAATGAAACATTCCATACCAACATCAGCTAATGAAAACAAACATGATCAGAGAGAATTTTCGACCCAGTAATTTTAAAGCGGTGGCTCACCTGATTATTCCCCTGATATTACTGGGTGGAGGGTTGTACCTGTCTTTGGCTCCAACATTTTGGATTTACCTGACCGGACAGGTTTTATTGGGCTTATTTTTCTTTCAGTGTTTTATACTCCTGCATGAAACCGGTCACCACAGTTTTTTCAACAATAAAACATTAAACACCCTGTTTTCCCACCTCTTTGGTTTCCTGTCTTTTATCCCGGCTACCAGCTGGGTAGCCATACACAACCTACACCACCGGTGGACAGGCTGGCGGGATAAGGATCCTACTACGGCCGGCACTGTAAAACCATCCTATGGAAAACTGACCCGGTTTATCGTGAACTTTTCGTGGTGGTTATGGATACCCGTTTTTACCATCGGATACCGGTATGGCAATTACTGGCACTTGGCGAAGATTAAAAAGTATGTGTCTGTTCAAAAAACTGCAGTGATCCGTTGGAATGTAGTTATCCTCCTGTTGTTATACACAGCCCTTTTTGTCTTCTTTGGTCGTTGGATGCTTATTTATCTGGGTCCTGGATACCTGATTAGCCTGATGATCAGCGATGTGTTTATACTGAGTCAGCATTCTCATATTGAGATCCCGATAGCGGGAAATGAGGAAGTTAAACCCCTGCGCTACAAAGATCAGATACCGTACACGAGGAGTGTCAGGTTTACAAAAGCGGTGGCGGAGTGGCTCTTTTTCAATTTCAACCTGCATGAACTGCACCATGCCTACCCCGGTTTGCCGGCCTACCACCTGGCCAAAATCGATTATGCATCACCCAACAAAGTAGGTTTTTTCCATTACCTGACGGATGCCAAGCGTATGCCGGGTATGCGGTTTATTTTTAGTACTTCGGGAAAGAAAGTAGGTGAAAGAAAGCTTAAAAGCGGGTGATTATGTTTTCGGGAATAGTCAGCAGGGTAGAAATAAGTACCAATAATAATTAATCTATTAAGGTGAAATGCCTTTATTACAATTTTTTTGAGGCCTCCGGCCTCAAAAAAATTGTAATAAGAGCCGACTGGCTGACTTATTAGACGACCCCTTCTAATTAAAAAGATGCTCGTTTTTCTCGTCATATTATAGATCCAGGTTATTGCTGCCATACTCCTCCCTCACCCCTTCCATCTGCGTCAGGTGTCTGCGGGCATGGCGGGCTAGAAAATAAATATACTCATACACATCGATCTTTCCCAGATCATTGACGGACATGGTCGTCTTGTACAACACCCCCTCTCCGTTTTTTAGTCTTTCCAACACATCCAGACACTGGACCGTCTGGCTTTTAATTTGTTGCCTGACCTCTTCCGGGGATTTTTCTCCCCTGGGCTCCATGTGTTCCGGCCGTATCCAGGTGAAGGACTTGTGCATCCCCACTTCCGTCAGCTTGTTTTGCTGGAAAGTGTAGTTTTTCAACTCGGTTTGTAAATCCAGGTTGTTGATATTTCTCAGGGCTTTTTTAGTCCCTTTCTCAATCAGAATAAGGAGGTAGTGATTGGTAAGCCCGATATGCTCAAGTATTTCCCCGATGCTCCAGCCACCGCCCTTTGGCTTGTAAACACGAATGTCTTCCTGGACATCAAACCAGGTATCTGTTTCATTAAAAGTGTCCAGCAACTCCCTTCGTATATGATTGATCTGCTCCTGTATGTCTTTTTGCTGTATCATTATATGCTTGCAATCTTTTTTGTATTAAAGGCAATATACAGAAAATAACAAATGAATGACAGGTTGAGTTCAACATCAACAAACGCCTGTGTTATGGACAATTCTATGTAACCCGGAGACTATTCATGGGCTACCTTCAAAGCATAAATCACCGGCCACATCTTGCCGGTAACCCACATTTCCTGTTTCTCCGGGTGCCAGGCAATGCCGTTCATTTCCTCCGCGCCGGGGTAAATGGCTTTCGACTCCTGAGCAAATGGGGAAAGATCCAGCTTGCCCACTATTTCTCCATTGGAGGGATCGATCTTTACTATTTCATTGGTCATCCAGATATTGGCATAAATATACCCGTTGATGTACTCCAGCTCGTTCAGGTCTCTGCGCCTACGTCCTTTTTCGGTAACATTCAGAGTCCGGATCATTTGCAGGGATTCCGGGTCGAGCCAAGTGAGGGTGTTAGTGCCATCGCTCATGATCAGTGAGGAGCCATCGGTAGTCATGCCCCAGCCTTCTTTTCCGGGCAGGTCAAAGGTCTTCAGTTGTTCATAAGTATTCACATCCCACAC
>JAOUKJ010000284.1 GCA_029882675.1 Cyclobacteriaceae bacterium | reverse complement strand
TTCTGTGGAGAAGAAATTGAACAGCCACTGGAAGACATCAGCATTGATGAGGATGAATGGAATGCCCCTTCTGAAAACGATGAATCCAGCTATTGGGATAATTATGGAGACTATTATTACGACTACGACTGGGAAGAAAGGGATAATCCTTGCAGCAACTCATACTATGGCGACCGGAGGACGGTGCGGCAGAACATCCTCGCTTCCAACCTGGGCCTCATTGCTAAAATGGGCAATTCCGGCGAACTGTTTGTGGCGGTTACCAACATCCTGACCGCACAACCACTGGCCAAGATTAATATTCAGGCACTGGACTTCCAGCAAAAAAGCATTGGCGAAGGAACCACTGACGATAATGGGTGGCTGCGATTATCCCTGGATACAAAACCATTTCTGATCATCGCCGATGATGGCCAGCAAAAAGGTTATCTGAAAGTTGACGATGGCTCTTCACTTTCCCTGAGCAGTTTTGATATTGGCGGTAGCAGGGTTCAAAAAGGCCTCAAAGGTTTTCTTTATGGAGAGCGAGGCGTATGGAGACCCGGCGACAGCCTCTATATCACGTTTATATTGGAAGACAAAGAAACGGTTCTGCCGGAAGGCCATCCGGTAGTCTTTGAAATGTATGACCCCCTGGGCAAGCTCACTACCCGGATGGTGAACACCCAGGGAAAAAACGGATTCTATTCTTTCCGGACAAAAACAGAAGAGCAGGCGATTACCGGCAACTGGATGGGTAAGGTAAAAGTGGGAGGTGCCGAGTTTAATAAATCACTTAAGATAGAAACGGTCAAGCCCAACCGGCTAAAAATCAACCTCGATTTTGAACAGGACATCATTACCTCTGAGGAAAGGTACCTGGAAGGCCAGTTGGAAGTGAAGTGGCTCCATGGGGCCCCGGGCCGGAATCTACGCACGTCTTTTGACGTATTACTTACATCCGGAAAAACGACTTTTCCGGGTTATGAAGAATTTCAATTTGACAATCCTGAAAATCGTTATTACAGCGAACAAAACACGGTTTATGATGGCCTGGTAGATGAAGATGGCCTGGCCAATGTCAGCCTTTCTATTCATGCCGAAAACAATCCCCCCGGAATGCTCAATGCCTTGTTTATGGGCAAAGCCTGGGAACCCGGAGGCGATTTCAGCATCAACAACTTCAGCATCCCATTCTATCCATACAAATCTTTTACCGGCATTCGGACACCAAAAGGGGACAAAGCCAGGGGGATGTTACTCACAGACACCACTCATACCATAGAGATAGCCACCGTTGATGCGATGGGGGATCCCGTCAGCAGCGATGCTGTCTATGTAGAGCTCTTCAAACTGGATTGGCGCTGGTGGTGGGATCAGGGCAGTAGCGGGGCCAATTATATCTCGGGCAATTCCAAAACAAAACTTAGCGGAGGGAGTATAGAAACCAGAAACGGGAAAGGAACCTGGCAATTTAGGGTAGACTATCCCGACTGGGGGAGGTATTACCTCAAAGCATGTGACAATAATTCGGGACACTGCACCGGAAAGGTTATTTATATTGACTGGCCCGGTTGGGCAGGCCGGGCAGAGCGCGATAACCCGGGAGGGGCATCCATGCTTTCATTTTCCGCTGACAAACGTGACTATAAAGTAGGTGAGCAGGTGCGACTGGATATCCCGGGCAGTGCAAAAGGACGGGCGCTGATCAGTGTAGAAACGGGCAGTAAAGTACTGAACACCTATTGGCTGGAAACCCAGTCTGGCGAAAATACCTTCATGATTGAGGCCACACCTGACATGGCTCCGGGAGCATACATCCACGTGACCATGATTCAGGAACACGCACAGACAATAAATGACCTGCCCATTCGTATGTATGGCGTTATTCCTGTTTTTGTCAATGACCCACAAACCGTACTTCAGCCACAGCTCGCCATGGCAGATGCCCTGGCTCCGGGCGAAAAAGTAAACCTTGAAATAAGCGAAGTCAGTGGCAAACCCATGACCTACACTATTGCTGTGGTTGATGAAGGCCTTCTGGATCTCACCAACTACAGAACTCCCGACCCCTGGTCTGTTTTTTATGCCCGTGAGGCACTGGGAGTAAAGACCTGGGATCTGTATGAATTTGTGATGGGTGCCTATGGAGGAAAGCTGGAAAGGCTGCTGGCCATTGGTGGTGGAGAAGGTGAGGCTGGGGATAGTAAAGGCAAGGTAAACCGTTTCAAACCTGTGGTTAAATACCTTGGGCCTTTTGAACTGAAACAAGGAGCCAGCAACAAGCACAACTTCACCATGCCACAATATGTGGGAGCCGTAAAAACCATGGTCATCGCTGGCCATGATGGTGCTTACGGTAAAACCGAAAAGTCAACGCCTGTAAAACAACCGGTGATGGTGCTGGGCACGCTGCCACGTGTACTTGGACCCGGAGAACGCGTGGATCTGCCAGTAAACATCTTCGCTATGGAAGAGGATATTAAACAAGTCACCGTACAGGTGAGCGCCTCTGACATCCTCTCCTCCACAGGATCGGAAAGCCGAACGGTTTCTTTTCAACGCGTTGGCGACCAGACCGTTTCCTTCAGCTATCAGGTGGCTGACCGCCTGGGTACTGGAAAGGTAAAGATCACCGCTAAAGCCGGCAATTATTCAGCTACCCATGAAATTGAGATTGCTGTGAGAAACCCCAATCCACTGGTGACTAATTTCGATCAGTCACTAATCAATGCGGGGGAGACCTGGTCAACGGAATATGCTTTTCCCGGAATTGCCGGAACAAATTCGGGACTACTGGAAATCTCCTCCATCCCACCTATCGACTTCGGCAGACGCCTGAAATACCTGATCAGTTATCCGCATGGTTGTATTGAGCAAACTACATCTTCGGTATTCCCACAATTATTCATCTCAGACATTATGCAAACAGATGAAAAACAAAAGGTTCAGATGGAGCAAAACATCAAAGCCGGCATAAGTCGCATCAGGCAGTTTCAACTGCCCAATGGTGGACTGGCCTACTGGCCGGGCAATGCCCATGCCGACATTTGGGGAACGAATTACGCCGGACATTTTCTGTTGGTCGCTCGCGAAAAAGGTTATGATGTCCCCCCTTCTGTTATCCGAAAATGGAAAAGCTTTCAATCAAAGGAAGCATCACAGTGGCGCAAGCACCCCTCTAATCAACGTGATGATTTAATTCAGGCTTACCGCTTGTATACGCTGGCCCTGGAAGGATCGCCGGAAAAAGGAGCCATGAACAGGCTGCGTGAAAGCAAAAACCTTTCTGTACAGGCTGCCTGGCGCCTCGCCGCTGCCTATGCGCTCGCGGGTCAACCCGAAGCAGCAAAAGAGTTGATAAAAAACAGAACATTTCAAATTGCAGAATACAGTGAACAGGGTCAGAGCTTTGGAACAGCACTCCGCGACAAAGCCATGATACTGGAAACGCTCGGCCTGCTTAAAGCCTTTAACCGCGGAGGGGAACTGCTTCTTGATATTTCAAAAGAACTGAGTAAAACCAACCTGTGGCTCAGCACCCAGACAACGGCTTATTGCCTGATCGGAGTAGGTCAGTTTGCCGGAATGAGCAAGAATGGCAAAGGGCTGAACTTTACCTATGCCCTGAACAACGAAACTAAAGACGCAAAAACAGACCTTCCCATGTCACAGATACCCATTGACACAAAAAACATGACTGGAAATATTTCAGTGACAAACAAGGGAACCGGATTGCTCTATGCCCGTCTCGCCCTGACCGGAGCACCGGCCAGAGGCGCTGAAACCGACAGCGAAACCAACTTGCGAATGACCGTAAAATATACAGACATGGACGGTTATAGCATAGACCCTGAATCGCTTGAACAGGGAACCTCCTTCCTGGCCGAGGTCAGCATTATGAATACCGGGCTGAAAGGAAACTATGAAAACCTGGCACTCACACAGATATTCCCTTCAGGATGGGAGATCATCAATCTCCGGTTGGCGGACACCAACCTCTCACAATCCGATTTTGACTATCAGGACATACGTGATGACCGCGTTTACACCTACTTTGACCTGCGGGCTAATCAAAGAAAAAAATTCAGTGTCGTACTCAACGCCAGCTATGTCGGAGCGTATTACCTGCCTGCCGTCAGCTGTGAAGCGATGTATGACAAATCGGTGAGCTCAGTAAAAAAAGGAATGGAGGTGAACGTGGTGAGACCGGGAGAATTGTAGGTATGAGTTAGAGACTTGAGATTTTGGATGAGAGATGCTAATATCACATATCTAAAATCTCAAGTCTATTATCACTTCCTCCATAAATAACTCGCCTTAAAGAACAGGCCATTGTTAAACGTGCTGTATTCACGACGGTCAGAGACATAGTCTTCAGTAATCGGATCCCACTCCAGTTTGTTCATTAGCGAGCCGTAGCCCACATGTACCACTGTTCCCGGGATAAAAGTAAATGAAGCCAGGAAGTCAGCTGAAATTTCAGGTGTACGCGAATCATACTGGAAAATAGTGCGCAGGAAAAAATATTTATTCACCTGATAGGTATTTTTGCTCCTGACGATGGTGCGATCAAAATCCAACATGCCGTCTGAGGTGCGGTAAAAGTCAGAGTATGAAGCCATCCATTGGGAATTAATCTTATCGGAAAGTTGGAGATTGAGCTGGCCCTCGATCGTTTTACCGCGTCCTGAGTAAGGATCATCCACATAACGAATCAGGTTTCCATACCTTAATTCGACCTGAATATTAACGCGCTTATGTACCTGCGTTTGAACCTGAGCCCTCATATTATTGGTATTAAACTTTAGGCCCTCATAAATCTCATCCCGCGGATTATATGCGATTGATATTTCTGTATTCCGAATAAGCATGGCACGGGTATTAATGTAATAGCTCTTTTCCCAGAGTCCACTTGGCTTATCAATAGTCTGGCTGAGCGATATCCAGTTTTCTATTCGCTTCAGCACTTTGGTATCGAAATAAAACCGGGGATTAAGGAATAAGTTGTATTTGGTGACGCCGACCCGGCCGACATATCCCACGTCAGTCCCAAAGTTTTCCGAAAAATCAAATATCCGCGCACTAATCCTTAGTCTGCGTGAATTGTAGGAATACTCTGTAGCCATGGAATGATCATTGGTCATCGGCCCTTCCAGGCTGTCCCTGCTATGGGTGCCAAAATAATGCCCCCCGATGGTACTGGTATTGCTAAGTCTCCAAAGGCCGTCCCCACCCATCAACTGATTGATGGCCCCATTATCGAACCTGCCGGTATAAACTCCTCCAATATAACTATCGTCATTAAAACTACGCCGGTAACGCATCACTCCTACATTGGCAAACGGATTGGACAAACTATCTCCATCGTCCGGATAAAGCTCATCACGGGCATAAATAGCAGCTATCCGGCTCTTTGCCCCTACTTTTCCAGACAATTTGGTAGCCAGTATAGGATTCACAATCGTTCGCGTATGAACCAACGACCGCAAACCTTCCCGCCCAAAACGCCCCGTAAAATCGAAATTTTCACTTCCCTCCTGAAAGAAAGGCCTGCGTTCCGGATAAAAAAGTGCAAAGCGTTGGTTATTATCTATCTGCCCTACATCTGACTCAATCTGGCTGAAATCCGGATTGTAAGTTACATCCAGGGCGAGATCTGAAGTAATGCCCCACTTGCCCGTTACCCCAAATTCTGTAACACCCTTTTGAACCGCTCTCACTCCCTCTTCCGTCCATTTATTTTTTGAATAGGTCACCGATGGCAACACCTCAAGCAAGGTGTTTTTTGGCACCCCGCTATACTCCAACACCATGGTCTGGATCATGAAGTTTCTACCCAG
>JAOUKJ010000283.1 GCA_029882675.1 Cyclobacteriaceae bacterium | reverse complement strand
TCCGATCTCATGTACCTGCACTTCCCAATTGTCCTGCTCAAACACCACCTTGGCAACCCCTTTTGATGGCCTGATATCAATCCGATCGATGGTAAGTGTTTCCATTGCAGTGAGGGCCTCCAGACTGTCTGTGGCCAATCGGGCCATTTCACTCGCCGTCACCCAGGAATCCAGCCCTTCAACAGCTACTTTTGGCACTGCGGGTTGCAGCCATTGGGCATCTTTTTTCCATCCCAGCAACAATCCTGATATGCTACTGATCAGGACAAACAACATGGCAGATAAGCCGACATACTTGTGCCATTTCCTGTACCTCCGGAGTCTTTTAGTCTGCTTTTTCAGGGTGTCTTTCACAAGCATTATAGTTTTGAAGATACAATGATAAGGGTAAAAGCGATGAGAGGCAAGAGATATGGGATATGGGGTAAGTGGTTCCTCCTGCGGAAGCAGTAGGCCGTAAGTAGTAAGTAGTAAGTAGTAAGTAGTAAGTAGTAAGTAGTAAGTAGTAAGTAGTAAGTAGTAAGTAGTGAGTAGTGGGGGGATCTGCCCTGTGTGCCGGATGACCGCTGGCCAAACAAATGTCCGGGGAATATGGATTTCTCTGTCCTTCTTCATTGATAGTCATAACAAATACCTAATTTAGCGGCTGGAAGATGACAAACACACAACCCGATACCGTACAAGCAAATGAGTTCCTCCAGCGAGGGGAAAAAGGACTGGTCATTGACGTCCGATCACCTGGTGAATATGCTACAGGCCATGTGCCCAATGCCGTAAACATCCCCTTATTTGATGATGAAGAGCGAAAGAAAGTAGGCATATGCTATAAACAAGAAGGTCGGCAACCCGCTATTTTGCTCGGTTTACAACTAATCGGTCATAAAATGGCTGGTTTTATACGGCAAGTGCAGAAGTATAATCCCACTGAACCTGTAGGGGTGTATTGTTGGCGGGGAGGCATGCGCTCTGCTTCATTTGCCTGGTTGCTAAGTACCTATGGTGTGGAAATCTATTTGTTAAATAAAGGATATAAGGCCTACCGGGCCCATATGCTGTCTGCATTTACAAAAGCAAGTGAATTGATCATACTGAGTGGCCAAACAGGTAGTGGAAAAACAGATATCCTCAAAGCCCTCCGCGAACAGGGGGAACAGGTACTCGACCTGGAAGGAGTGGCCTGCCATAAGGGATCTGTTTTCGGAGCTATTGGGGAACAGGCCCAACCAACAACAGAACAATTTCAGAACAACCTCCATCATCAAATCAGCACATTCAACCTGAACAAAAGAATCTGGCTTGAAGATGAAAACATTGTTATTGGTCAGGTTGTGCTCCCGGAGCCCTTGTGGCAGAATATGGCCAAAAGCCCGCGGGTACGGGTCAGTCTTTCAAAGTCCCACCGGATAAAAAGACTGGTCAATGAATATACCGGGCATGAAACCGGGCTTTTACAGGAAGCCGCCGGAAAACTCGAAAAAAGGTTGGGCAACAAGGACTTGAATGTTGTTTTAAAGGCTATTGAGCAAAATAACTTTGGCGAAGCCGCTGATATATTACTCGGGTATTACGATAAAGCATACGATAATTCCTACCTGCATAAAAAACACCTGAGCCTGGGGGAAGTAATACTGGAAGATGACCAGCCATCAATAACAGCAACAAGGATTATTAAATTGGTAGAAGAACGGACCTATGTGTGAAAAGGAAATCAAATTAACACAATACAGTCATGGCGCAGGGTGTGGGTGTAAAATAGCCCCCGATGTTTTGAAAAGAATAATAGGGCAGACAAACCACAGCTCATCCTTTCCCGGTCTGCTGGTGGGAAATAGCACCAGTGATGATGCTGCCGTTTATGATCTGGGCGATGGCCGGGTGGTTATCAGTACCACAGATTTCTTCACACCGATAGTTGACGATGCCTTTACCTTTGGGGCTATAGCCGCGGTGAATGCCCTTAGTGATATTTATGCGATGGGTGGTACTCCTTTAATGGCCATTGCCATACTGGGCTGGCCTATTGATAAAATTCCGGCAGAGCTGGCCGGCATCGTTTTGAAAGGCGCTGAACACATTTGCCATCAGGCCGGAATACCCCTGGCGGGAGGCCACAGCATCGACAGTCAGGAGCCCATCTTCGGACTGGCCGTAACGGGAACTGCTAAACCGGAGCACATTCGTCGTAACAGTGCCGCCCAACCCGGCGATTTACTCTATCTCACGAAACCATTGGGTGTGGGCATCATCACCACAGCCCAAAAGCAGGACAAAGTTGATCCAAAAGACCTTCAGCTTGCCATGGATTCTATGCTCAAACTCAATAAACCCGGAGCCGTTATTTCCACCGAAACTTTTGTCCATGCCATGACAGATGTTACAGGATTTGGCCTGCTCGGGCACACTACTGAGCTGTGCCAGGGAAGTGATACTTCTGCTGAAATATATTACGATCAGGTACCGCGCTTTTCAGTTGTTGAAAAATATATTAATGCGGGATGCATCCCCGGGGGCACACACCGTAACTGGAAAGCCTACGGACATCATATAAAACTACAAGCGGAAGATCAGAAACTACTCCTTGCCGACCCCCAAACAAGCGGGGGCCTCCTGATTGCGGTAGATCCATCCGCGCAACTCCAATTTGAAGCATTGCTGAAAAAGGAAGGCTATGTGCTAAGTCCTATCGGAAGAATGACGGCAAAAAAAGCTGACCTAGTGGTGATTAGTTAAATATTAACTCAGGTAAGTGTTTTTTTATTAGGGGTCATGATTCTTCGTAATAAGTCTTTTATTATGGTAATGGTTGGTCAAACACACCAACTTAAGAAGCACTTCAAATGGTTCATATTTCAATAATAACAAAAAAAGCCGTTCATTCAGAACGGCTTTTTTATAAATTCTTACAATACCTAAAATCCGGAAACGTATTTTAGGTATTAAAGAAAATAATATTTCCCAGCCCCAAGGGGGCGGGAAAATATTTAAAATACGTTTTTTTTAGTGCACTTGAATAAGTGAGTAAAAACGGAGTATTCGGTTATATTTAAAACATTGTTAATTGTTTGTAAAAGCCGCCTGCAGATTTTACAAACAATTAACAACAATTCACATCAAGTCAATATTTGAATTACTTCTCATTTTCCTTAAAGCCCAGATCTTCCATCTGCTTAGAAATAACTTCCGCCTTATCATAATCTTTCTGTTGCATATAGATGTACTGTAATGTTTCCAGCGTAGTTTGTTCATCGGGCTGGAGGGAGTTGCATTTCTCCCAAAAAGGAAGCGCTTCTTCGCAAGCTTTTATTAATTCTGCGGTAAGCTCCTTATCCCTTGCCTGATCAGCTTTAGAATAACCTAAATTATTTTTCTCCTTGGATATTTCCACAATCCCATTTCTGTACATTACACCCAGGTTGAAGTTGGCATTGTAATAATCAGGATCTACCTTTATTGCTCCTATATATTGCTCTTTGGCCAGGTCAAATTTTTCAGCACTTTCATACATTACACCCAGGTTAAACCTCAACTCTGCATTGGTGGGATCAGCCGTTATTTGTCCTTTCAACTGTTCGATGGCCTCATCAATTTTATCCATCGCATAGAGTAAACGGAATTCCCACTCACTCATACTTTTTGAACCCGGGAACTTTGCTTTTCCTTTTTCAACAAGTTCAAATGCTTTTTCGTTGTCCTTTTTAACATTGGAAAGCAAATAAATAGCGCGTTCATACGCATCTATTTCATCGCCGTCGCGTTCGATATATCCCAAAAAGTTATTGAGTGAACGATCAAACTCTTCAATACCCAGGGAAGCCAGGCCGGCGTAATAATAACCAATCAGGGAATCGGGGAGTACAACTTGAGACATCTCAAAACTATTGGCCGCCTTTTCAGATTCTTCATTTTGAAAGGCTTCAACACCTGCATTGATATAATGGCTCCACAGGCCTTCAATAACCTGCGACTGCGTAATAGGCAACCCAAGTGGGGTGGTGGTGAAATTTTCTCCACTTTTCTTCAATTCTGACGCCTTTGCAAAAGCAGCCATCGCTTCTTTCATCGGTTCACTGGAAGCGGTATTATACGCTGCATTACTGCTGGTATCCAATGCACTATAGACCAATCCACGGATAAACCAGGTTTTTGAATCGCCCATTGTTTTTTCATGTGTAATACCTTCATCAACAATTGCTTTGGCATCCAGTAAACTTCCTTCTTTCCACAGGGTTTCAGCCTGCGCTATTTTTGGCTTTTTCTGTGCGAAACTACTCAATGCTATCACAGCAGCCACCATCAATAAAACTGTCCTTTTCATGTGTATTAATTTATAAATCTATTGTCAAAAAAATAAACCTTTTATTCATTGTTATTGTCTTCAGAATCATCTGATATCTCCGTGGTGTCGTCCACAGAGGTATCATCACTTGTTTCACCACTAGTTTCCTCCAATAATGGATCTTCCTCTTCTCCCTCAAGCATTTCAATTTTTTCAACTGATGAAATTTCATCCGTCTCATTAAGCCTGATCAGCCTGACGCCCTGGGTAGCCCGGCCCATTACCCGCATATCTGCAACCTTCAGCCGGATGGTAATGCCCGATTTATTAATGATCATCAGGTCATCGGTATCAGTCACTTCCTTTATTGCAACAAGCTTGCCAGTTTTTTCAGTGACATTGAGTGTCTTCACTCCTTTCCCGCCTCTTTTGGTGATCCTATAGTCTCCGATATCTGATCTTTTCCCATAACCTTTTTCAGAAACCACCATTAAGTTGGCATCTTCTCTTTCAACACAGACCATTCCAACCACGGAGTCTTCATTGGACTCCAGGTTTACGCCTTTCACACCGGCGGCTGTTCTGCCCATGGCCCGTACTTGTGTTTCATGAAAGTGGATGGCCTTGCCTAAACGCTTGGCAATAATGATGTGGTTATCACCATTGGTTAGCTTCACCTCAAGCAACTTATCCCCTTCCCGGATGGTAATCGCGTTTATTCCGTTTTGACGTGGTCGGCTGTAAGCCTCCAGGGTTGTCTTTTTAATCACCCCTTGCTCGGTACACATCATCAGGTAATTGTTGTTGATATAATCTTGATCGGAAAGGTTTTCAACATTAATTACGGCCTGAACCTCATCACCCGGCTCAATGTTTATCAGGTTTTGAATGGCCCGGCCTTTCGTGGCTTTGGCACCTTCGGGGATCACATATACTTTCTTCCAGTATACTTTACCATATTTCGTGAAGATAAGCAGGTAATTATGTGTATTAGCTACAAAGAGGTGTTCCGTAAAATCGTCATCTTTGCTTTTGGCACCTCGTGAACCTACACCACCGCGGCCTTGTGTACGGAATTCCGACAGGCTGGTTCGCTTTATATATCCCTGATGGGAGATTGTGATCACCATCTCTTCACTCGGTATCATGTCCTCATCCGTGAAATCACCGGCGCTGTGCTCAATCATTGAGCGCCTGTCATCACCATATCTTTCTTTAATCTCGATGAGTTCATCTTTGATGATTCTCATCCTCAGCTCTTCTTTTTCCAGAATTTCTTTGAGCTTTTCAATGAGATCCATCACCTCCTTATACTCTTTCTGTATTTTGTCGCGTTCCAGTCCTGTGAGGCGCTGAAGACGCATTTCAAGTATCGCTTTGGCCTGTATTTCACTTAATTTAAACTGCTCCATGAGCCCGGCTTTTGCCGTATCCGGATCAACGGATTTGCGAATAAGGGCAATGACTTCATCCAGGTTATCAAGGGCAATCAGATAACCTTCGAGAATATGCGCTCTTTTTTCTGCTTCGTTGAGTTCAAAGGTTGTACGACGTACAATGACCT
>JAOUKJ010000009.1 GCA_029882675.1 Cyclobacteriaceae bacterium | reverse complement strand
TCTCGTTTTATTGGTTTCGTTTTATCTGTTGGCACAGGTAAGCGATAAGTATTTTGTTGTATCCCTGGATAAGATTGCCGAAAACCTAAAGATGTCACATGACATGGCAGGGGCTACGCTGATGGCAATCGGTTCAAGTGCTCCTGAATTGTTTGTTGCTTTGATCGCCTTGTTTAAAGAGGGGGGAGGGCATGAGGAAATAGGAATTGGTACCATTGTTGGCTCAGCTTTATTTAACATTCTGGCTATTATTGGAGCTGCAGCATTTGTGCGAAAGGCCGTACTCGTATGGCAACCCGTACTTCGGGACATTATGTTTTATATGATATCAATTATTGCGCTTTGGATTGTTTTTAATGATGGTCTTGTTACATTTTATGAAAGCCTTTCCCTGATTTCACTTTATGTTTTATACATTATCGCAGTTGCCAAATGGAGAAAAATACTGCCTTTTACCGAAGTTGACTTCATCGAAGAAGATGAAGGTGAAGAGGAAAATAAAGGATGGAAGGTGATTTTTATTCCTTTTGACTTTATTTTAGGTAAATTTTTTCCAGCTACGCGTTATTATGTGGTTAACTTTTTCATTTCGATCATAATGATTGCGGTGCTGAGTTGGGTTTTGGTAGATGCAGCTATTCATGTTTCAAGAATATTGAATGTTCCTGAAGTAATCATTGCGCTGACAGTACTTGCTGTAGGTACCTCTATTCCTGACCTGATCTCATCGATCATTGTAGCCCGGCAGGGAAGAGCCGGAATGGCCGTGAGCAATGCCATCGGATCCAATATTTTCGATATCATGATCGGCCTGGGATTACCCTGGGCTCTTGTATATATTTTGAGAGGTCATTTCGTGGAGGTGAAAACAGAGGGTTTGATGGTTTCTATCGCACTGCTGTTTGCTTCAGTGATTTTTATTTTTCTCGTTCTGGTGGTCAGAAAATGGAGAATGGGGCCGATTGTTGGCGCTACGTTGATCTCACTGTATCTTCTATACCTCGTGTGGTCAGGAGTTAGTATCTAGTCTGTTTTCTGAAATTGCCGAATTATTGTTGTGCATTTCTATGCTATTGTTAAAATACATAGATTGTTAATTAATACTTATTAAAATGCTCAACCCCCACATAATAAAAAACCTTTACCGGGAAATAACTTTCACCTTTTCCCGAAGTAGCGGGCCTGGTGGGCAGCATGTTAATAAAGTGAATACCCGGGTCACTTTGCGGTTTGATGTAGCAAACACGCTACTTTTTGATGACCGGGAAAAGGCCTTAATAAATAGCCGAATGAGCAGGTACATCAGTAATGAAGGCATAATGACTATTTCTAATGAAGAGCATCGATCACAATTAAAAAACAAACAAGGGGTCATGGTGAAGCTGGAAAGATTGCTTCATGGCGCATTGAGAAGAAAAAAAACAAGAATTGGCACAAAACCGACAAAAACGGCTGTCCTAAAACGGCTGAATTCTAAAAAACATCGTGCTGAAAAGAAGCAGTGGAGAAGGAAATTGTAACAAGGATTTAAAAATTAATGAGTTAATACCATTTGTATATTTTTAACGCCAATGTATAAAGTACTGCGCCCAGGCTAATCAATATTCCCGCAGCGGGGAGTACAGCTAAAACGCCCCTTCCTTCAATAAATATGCTACGCATGGCATCAGAGAGGATGGTAAGTGGCAGGAGTTTTATAATCCGGATAAAGTCATCAGGAAAATTATGATAACTAAAATAAATGCCTGATAGTACCATCATGGGTAAAACGACCAGATTGATAAGTCCGTTGGCAATTTGTGGGTTGGAGGTACGGGATGAAGTAAGCATAGCAATGCCTGTAAAAGCGATGTTGCCTGAAATAAACATCAATAGCAATGCGCCAATGCTGCCGGTAATGGTGATGCCAAAGATCCAGTGGGTGACAGATAACAGTAATACGGCCTCCAGAAAACTCAATGACAAACGGGTAATAAATTGTGCGATCACATAGTTTGATTTTTTCATTGGTGTGGCCACCAGTCGCCGCAGGAGCTTCTTGCTTCGCTTATCCACATTATTGTAGCTGATGCCCCACATGCAATTCATCATGATGCCCATGGCCATTAGTCCCGGAACCAGAAAATCGATATAGCGCATGCCGGTTTGTTTCAATACAACAATCTGATCGCCGGTTTTATCCCCATATCCATTGAAGTAGCCCGAAAGTAGCAGGTAGGATAACCTGGCCTCAGGATTGGCCGGGTCGAAATGATAATTCAGGCTGTCTGCTTCAATAGAAATGGCCAAAGTTGATTTGCCCTGTTTGATCATGTTCATGGCACCATCCCTGTCGGTTTCCTCAAAATGAAAAGTCGTGTACCCCAGTTTTTTGTTGCCTAGTTTCATTTCACCTTCGCTGAATATTCGAAAATGTTCTTCATTTAGCCAATCGGTTGAGTCTGTATTTTTATAAATTAAGCCAATAGTGCGTCTTTCATCCCGACTGTCAGTAAATGCAAAACCCAGTCCGATAGCGAGCAAAATGGGAAATACGATAGCCCAGAAAATGATGCCTGGCTCGCGATAGAACTCTTTAAAGTGTACAATGACCAATTGCTTGAGTTGCTCCATTACTGTTCAGTTAAATGTCGCCCGGTAAGGCGTATGAATAAATCGTCCAGGGTCATCTTACGACATTCCAGGGTGCGGGGAGTAATTTTTTGTGCATCGATGTATTTAAGGACAGCGGGTAGTACGGTGATCAGATCATTCACCAAAATGCGGACAGCACATCCGTCATTTGAAAGTTCAATCTGGGCTAAATCAGTGATTTTTGTAAGTTGAGAAAGCTCCATGGGCTGGTGCGTAGATAAGGAAATGATTTCATTGCATTTACTTTCTATCAAAAGCTGATCCAATGTGCCTTTTGCAAGTACTTTTCCACTATCAATAATTACAATTTTTTCACATAGATAACTGGCTTCTTCCATATAATGAGTGGTGAGTAACATGGTAGTCTGAAATTCAGTCTGGAGGTTTTTGAGTATCTCCCATATTTCTCTTCGTGCTCCCGGGTCAAGCCCTGTAGTCGGCTCATCAAGAAGTAGTATTTCCGGACGATTAATTAGTGCAATTCCCAGTGCTAGTTTTTGTCGTTGCCCCCCTGAAAGATTTTTTACCCATGTGTTTTCCTTCTCCCCCAAACGTGTCAGATCCAATATTTCTGCTACGCGCGCACGTTTCAAACCGTAAAAACCGGCAAACAATTTCAGTGTTTCCCTGACAGTGAGCTTCTCAATAAAGTGGGTTTCCTGAAGCGACAATCCAATGACGTGGTGTAGTCTTTCCTCATGCCCTTTCCAGGGTTTGCCTTTAATGAATATTTCCCCTGAATCAGGTGCCTGGATGCCCTCTATCATTTCTACCAGCGTAGTTTTTCCCGCTCCATTTGGCCCTAATAAGGCAAGGTATTCCCCTTTGTCAATTTCAAGGTCAACACCGTCAATGGCCCGGGTATCACGAAAATATTTTCGGACATTACGCACGGAAATGATAGGGTCAGCCATTATTATTGTATACGTTTTGCCCTTTGGAACCGGGCATTAATTTAGCCCAAAGTTAATAATATTAACCTACCAGTTTGAAGGTTGAAAAAATAATAACAAATTAATTGGGATCCTGTTTATGATATTTTGCAGGAGACCCCATTTGGTACTTCTCACCATTTGAGTATAATAATTGAGTTAATTGATATTTAGGTTCTTTTTTACAGTAAATTGAAATATTTTGCAATTGCATTTTTAAGAAGGATTATATGGCAGTATTGGGTATTGATTTGGGAGCAACAAAAATTTCATATGCGCTTTTCGATGACTTGGGAACCTTCCTGTATCGCGGAAAAAAAATGCTTGACAGAGCAGATTTGCACTCAGCTGAGGATTTGTTATTGAATATGGTCACTGAAATGTTGGCAAAGGGCGATAAGCTGAGGAGTCCGGTGAAAGCTATTGGTATCTGTGTGCCGGGCATTGCTTATAAAGATACCGGAATGGTTTGGGCTCCAAATATACAGGGATGGGATAATTTTCCATTGGTCGCTCATCTGCGAAAAAAAATTATAAAAACGGATATCCCAATAGAAATAGAAAGTGACCGGGGGTGTCATTTATTAGGAGAATATTGGTGTGGTATAGCCAGGGATAAGACTGATGCCATTTACCTGGCTGTTGGCACGGGAATAGGAGCGGGCATAATGTGCCAGGGAGAACTTTTGAGGGGCGTTGGCGATATTTCAGGAGCAATTGGGTGGATGGCTCTGAAACCACCATATCACCACAAATATGATGCCTGTGGTTGTTTTGAATACCATGCTTCCGGTGATGGACTAACTCGTGTGGCCCGGGAATTGATGGCTGGTGGAGAAGTAAGTGATCACCTGGCGCAATTAAGGGATATCAGGGCTGAAAACATTTTCGCCGCTTGGGAAAAAGGAGATGTGGTGGCTGTCAAAACCATCGACCAGGCTGTAGAAATGTGGGGAATGGCTGCTGCCAATCTGGTGAGCCTGTTTAATCCGCAGTTGTTGATTTTTGGGGGTGGGGTTTTTGGACCAGGAAAAAAGCTCATTGACCGTATTTATGAAGAGGCCCGTAAGTGGGCTCAACCTATTAGTATAAATCAGGTGGAATTTAAAGCTTCCGTGTTGGAAGGTGATGCGGGATTGATCGGAGCAGGTTACCTGGCCTTGAATAAATTGACCAGTAACAGGATATAACTATGCATAGCACAAAGATCAGTTCATTTAAAATGATATTTGCAGCATCCTGTCTGGGAATGCTCACCTTTGGTATTGTGATGATCACTATTGGTTCCTTACTTCCTGATATTGTGGGGAAATTTGATCTGAGTAATGTTTCGGCTGGTTTTTTGACTTCGATATTACCTTTGGGGATACTGCTGGGTTCATTGGTTTTTGGTCCTGTGGCTGATCGCTATGGCTTTAAATTGATCTTTATTACATGTGCATTGTTGGTTTTTGCCGGTCTGGAGGGGATTGCTTTTGCAGATTCCCTGCCGATGCTACACCTGGCCGTGTTTTTGATTGGTTTTGGTGGGGGAGTACTTAATGGAGGCACCAATGCACTTGTGGCTGATGTCAGTGCGGAAAGCAAAGGAGCCAATCTCAGTGTCCTGGGTGTGTTTTACGGTATAGGAGCCCTGGGTATGCCGGCTTTATTGGGAATTTTGAGCGATTTTTACCGTGTTGAAAACATTGTGATGGGCGTAGGGGGCGCTGTTTTACTGATCACAACATATTTTATCTATATACGTTTTCCCGCACCTAAACAACCTCAGGGGTTTCCCCTGAAAGAAGGAGGTAAACTTATAAAAAGCAGTGTTTTACTTCTTGGGGGTATGACGCTATTTTGTGCGTCGGGTGCCGAAGGACTGATTAATAACTGGACTACCAGCTATCTGCTTGATTATGAAATTGCCAGTCAGCAGCAGGGACTTTTTGTCCTTTCACTGCTCATGGTGGCCCTTACAGTGATGCGAATGGTTTTGGGCAGGCTGCTGAAACAGACTGGCCCCTTTCGGGTCATGCTGGTACTTAATGTCGTAGCCATAATAGGTTGCGGTTTGCTGTATATGCATAATATTGTCGCCATAGGAGTTGCTATCGTACTTATCGGGGTGGGTTTGGCGGCCAATTTTCCTGTGGTTCTCGGGTACGTCGGTGAAGTGTTCCCCAAGCTTTCCGGAACGGCTTTCAGTATTGTGCTGGTCATGGCGCTCACAGGAAATATGATTTCCAATTTTATTATGGGAAACGTAGCGGAAAAATGGGGTACGGCCTTGCTTCCCGTCATGATGGGAGTACAGGCCGTGTTGATCATTACCTTTATGCTGCTTTTTAAAAATAAATTTTATACTGCATCATTGGAAAAAAGCCCAGTTGATAGGTGATCTCCTCCTGGTTAGTGGCCACATTGTAACGCATAAACAAGGGATTCTTCCTGTTTGTTGCATTTTGTACGTCAAAGGCCCATTCTTGTGATACTTTACGGCTATCGCGGCGAATAGCAATACGAAAATCTGCCCTGAAATAACTTCCAAACTGCTCACTAAAGGCCTGGTCGGTCAGGTATACCGTTTCCAACTGCGCCTGTGAAGATAGCATATCCACAGGTGTATATCGCTGACCTCCGGAGGCAGCCACTTTGCCATCAAGAATAAGCCATGATTTGATCTCCTTTTTGCTTTTTTTATTTTTCCGCTGCCCCAATTCAAATTCTTTTCCACCTAATAAATTGACAACATAACCTCCGTCAAAGGCGGTGGATCGCAGGATACCGTCACTCCCTTTATATTTAGAATCATATAATGATAGCGTACCCAGAAAATATGAGCCCTTGTCCATAAATTTCTCCATGGTGATGTCTACTCCTGCATTTCTGCCGGTACCTGTATTGCTGAGTATATTGGGCTGCTGAAAATTCATGCTGCTGTTATTGAGTGAGGACCATGAACTGATTGATTTTTCTACAACAGCATTGAATACGGTCTGGTAGTATGGTTCAATTTTCAATCGCACCGTAGAAGTGAAATTATGATCCAAACTCATTACATAATGATGTGCCTTAATAAATGAGAGGCCCATGTTTGGTTGATATTTGGTATTGTCCGTATTTGTTACTTTGGTGGTGAAGAGGAATAAAGGGGGTAATAAACTGTGCATTCCGTATCCGAAACTCAGCGAATTATTGTTGTTTACCGCATATTTGATTCCAGCCCTTGGCTCAATGGTGTAGTTCTTGTTTAGTCCAAGCAACCGTCCATGTATTCCCGCACTTACTGTCAGGTGTTCAGAAAACTTATATTTCGACTGAATGTATCCCTGATAATGGTCTGAACTACCCTTTTCTGTGAAGGTGGTGGTCATGGATCTTATATATAAACTATCGAAGAAGTTGAAGATTATTCTTTGATAGTTTAGTCCATATTGAGAACTTAACCTGGCATTATACTTTTTATTTGTCAGCAGGTCTACAATGATATTGCTGTTTTTAAGGCGGTTTTCACTAAACGGAATGATCTGATTTGCTGTTACAACCGAATCAATCAGGTTGGCATTAGAGCTTGTTGTGCCCGCCAGGGTCATTTTCACATATTGATCTTTGTTCAGAAACGTCTGGTATGACAGCCCCGCAACGGCCATATTGTTTTTGTTGTATATATCATAGTTGGTGTAGCCATAAAAATCTTCTGCCTGGTCAGTGGTGTCCTTCTGACTTTCAATCAGGTCGATCTTACTTAGGCCACCTAAACCGAACAAGGTAATTCGACCATGATTATTATTTACAGGAGTACTCACTTTGAACGAAAGATCCTGATAATATGGTACAGCAGTACCTGTTCCAAACTCCATTCCCATAGCCGCCATTACGGCCAGCGTTGAATATCTGTAATTGATTAAAAAAGATGATCCTTGTCTTTTTAGTGGGCCTTCAGCGCCTAATTCAAAGCCATTGAAACCCACCTGGCCGGTAAATTCATGATTTTCGCTATTTCCCCTACGCATTTGTAAATCGAAGACACCAGACAAGGCATTGCCATATTCAGCGGGAAAGGCTCCGGTGAAAAAATCTGAATTGGCAAGTAAATTATTGTTAAGCATGCCTACCGGGCCGCCTGTAGAACCGTAAAAACCAAAATGATTGGGATTTGGTATGTTGATTCCTTCCAGTTTCCACAAGAGTCCATCCGGTGAATTTCCCCTGATTACAATATCATTCACGTTATCATTTGCCGTGCTTACACCGGCATAATTGGTAGCCATGCGTGCCACATCATTACGGGCACCGGCAAACCGCTGACTTTCCTCAATGCTGAAAGTTCGTGCACTGGCCAATGCCATGCTGTTATTGGTCTCCACCTTATTTTCCGCTGCAATGACGACCACTTCCTCGAGCTGTGTAATGTCTTCCTCCAACGCTACTTCAAGATATAGTTCTTTACCTGAAGTCAGGTTGAGGTTATACAGGGTTACAGGCTCATAGCCAACAAAGGAAATGCGGATGGATCGCCTGCCAATGGCTACATTTTCCAGTTTGAAAATCCCATTCAGGTCGGTGACGGTACCAGCAAGGGTGGTGGTATCCAGCAGGACCACAGTGGCTCCGGGTATGCCTGACCTGCTGGCCTTATCGATGACCGTGCCCCTGATGGTTTGCGTGATTTGCTGGGAATGGGCCGGGGTAATCAGTCCACTCAAAAGAATTAAACAACAAAGTAACAGCCAGGTGACAAGTTGAGTGTTTTGGATTGTTGTTATACCAAATTCAGTGTATCTATAGGTATAAAAAGGTGAAAAATTGTTTTGTAATGGCATACAATTTACATCTTTATTCATACAACGATATATTGAATAATTGGTTTCCGGGATCATGTGTTTTGTTTTCATTTCGCTGATTTTTACACAAATGAAAGTCTCAGGAAGGGAATATTAAAAGATGCTTTACTGAACTGTTGAATGTTGAGTATGAATTGATGAAAGTCCGGACACGTTGTTGTTTTGGCTTCTGATGATGAACTATTGATATTGATATTGTTATAACATGAAAATATATACATGCTCCTCATAACAATTTTGCTGTTAATTTGTTAATATATATCTGGAATGATTTATAGGTTATAAATAGATTTTGATAAGTGCAAAAAGTATATGATATTGTCGGAGCATTTTTCTTTAATAGATAGCCATGTTGTCCATTGATAAAATTCTTGATATGTTTGATCCTGTATGGTCAAATATGCCCGGAAATATTGATAATAAACGATTACTTCCTATTATCAACAATATTCCGGAAATGCCCGGACAGATGTTTTATATTCATGATTATCATATCAATAAGTTTGTGATTGCAAAAGGATTCAAGTTAAACCTGGGAGTTGATAACCCGCTCGTAGTACATGATTTGTATGGCTTGATACACCCTGAAGATTTATATGTCACATTGAAGTTGGTAAAATCTCTACTCTCATATTGCCTCAAGGTTGATATTGGAAAGCCCTTCGATTTGGTTTTTTCCAATGATTACCGTTTACGGGCAGCCAATGGGGAGTACAAACGTTTTGTGCGAAATTCTTATGCTATCGGTTTTACGGGGAAAATTTTTAATATGACCCTCAATATTCTTACAGACATTACACATATTAAGAAAGAAGGGGAGGTCAGCTGGCATCTGCATGGCCCCAGGTCTGGGATTTTTAAACGTGAGTTTGAAAAGGAATTGAAAAGTTTGGACAACAAACCACGCGAAATTAAGGATAGTGAGGCAATATTGTTGCGAATGATTGCTAAAGGGTGGCCCTCCGAAAGAATCGCTGAGGCAAAGGGTGCTAAGGTCGATGAAATAGAACAGCAGAAGCTCAGTTTACTCCGAAAGTTTGAGGCCACTAGTATTACAGATATGTTATTTAAAGCGATAAAATCGGATATGCTTTAAATTTTGTTGCCCGAATGCTATTTTCAAATCGGGGATCGGGTATTTCCACTTCACTATTTGCTGCTTTGTGCCCTGAACGCAGTGCTTTATCAGCCCCTGAAAATACACATCCGCTGTTAGCGGTATTGGAATGTCGTCGATATTTTCTTCGCGACTGAATAGAAAAAGGGTTGATGCGGCAAACAGCAAGATCGTAAATAAATAATTCTTCACACACAAAATTTGCTTTGTCAGTGTAATCTGGTTTTAAAATGAGCGGTTTTTTCCCTTTGATAGTAATGGACAAATTTAGAGTTTGAAGTTTAAAAGTGACCTAAATGAGGACATTTGAAATTTTGACGCTTTTATCACCATTGTAATTAAATAAGTGTTTTAGCTGTTTTACACTATATAAATTGAGTACCTTTGCGGTTCATTTAACATTTCAATATTGAATAATTTTTCAGATTTGGGGCTGAGTAGCCCCATACTCAAGGTGCTTCCTGAACTTGGGTTAATCACTCCTACACAAATTCAAACCGAAGCTATTCCTGTACTTTTATCACATAAACGTGATTTTATTGGACTGGCACAAACAGGTACAGGAAAGACTGCTGCTTTTGTACTGCCCATATTGGATGGTACAGATCCTTCAATAAGAACCCCGCAGGCGCTTGTGCTTGCCCCAACAAGGGAGTTGGGCCAACAGATCGCAGTGTCGATCGATGAGTTGAGTAAATACCTGCCGGAATTAAGTAGTGTGGCAGTATATGGTGGCGCCAATATATCAGCCCAGATCAAGTCAATAAAAAGGGGGTGTCACATCGTTATTGCCACTCCTGGCAGGCTGGTAGACCTGATAAAAAGAAAGGCTATAAACCTTGACGCCCTGAATACAGTGGTACTGGACGAGGCAGATGAAATGCTCAATATGGGCTTTAAAGAAGAACTGGACTTTATCCTTTCCGTCCTTCCCGAAGACCGGGCTACCTGGCTCTTTTCTGCTACTATGCCCCAGGCTATCCGCAATATTGTGAAGCATTATATGGATGATCCTTTTGAGGTTCGAGTGGATGCAAACACCGTAAATAATAATATTGAACATCAATATGTGCTGGTGAAAGCCTCGCAAAAGGCCATGGCTATCCGCCGTGTTCTGGATGCTGAAGAACCACGTGGTGTGCTTTTTTGCCGCACCAAAATTGAAGTGCAGAATATGGCTGATGAATTGGCCCGTGACGGCTATAAAGCTGACGCTATCCATGGTGACCTGACGCAACAGCAAAGAGACAAAGTGATGGCCAGTTTCAAAGCCGGTAAGTTACACTTGCTCGTAGCTACAGATGTAGCTGCCCGTGGCATTGATGTAAATGACCTGACGCATGTGTTTCATTGCAACCTGCCTGATGACCCGGCATATTATACACACCGGAGTGGCAGGACAGCGCGTGCAGGTAAAAAAGGAATCTCACTGGTTTTGGCCAGTCGTAGGGAAGAAGATCGGGTTAGGCGGTATTCAAAGTTGCTGAAGATAAATTTCACCCGCGTGTCCTTACCTGAAGCGAATGATATTGCCCGCATCCGGTTAGCACGTTGGGCAACTGCTTTGCTAGATACTAAATCTACTGATAAAAGAGAAATTGTTGCTGAAATTGAGGAATCTTTCAAGGAAATCGACAAAAGTGAGTTGATCAACAAGCTTGTAGCTGTTGAATTGCAAAAATTGAACCTTAGCGATGAACTGATTGAAGAGAAAAGCGAAAAGAGAGGTGAGCGTAAGGAAAAGGTGAATAAAGAAAATGAATTTAATTATGTGACCCTTCAGGTCAACATGGGATCGGACGACTACCTCACAAAAAGAGATATGCTTACCTTTATGCGTGAGGATTGTGGGTGTAAGAGTACCGACATAGGAAATATTTCCCTGAATAAAAGCAATACCGTATTCCAATGTGCCGAAGAGGTGGCCGAACAGGTGATTGCTGCATTTCAGCAGATTGACCATGATGGACGTAAGGTCAAAGTGAGTAAAGTGCCTTCCAGAAATGGTGGTGGAAAAGGTAAGCAAGGAAAGCCTAAAAAATATGCTGATAAAGGAAAAACCAACAGGTATTCCGATAAAGGAAAAAGGACGAAAAAGTGGGCAAAATAATTACACCAGAGACATGAAGGCGTGAAAAAAGGGGAGGGGCTTGCCCCGCCCCAACACACCTCTCCGATCAGGGCGTGCCATTACTGAAAACAGCTGTCCTTCCGCCTTGTGACCTCTGCCTTCCTGTTTTCCCAATGTGCCTGACTTTATAAAACCACATCAGGTTTTTTCTACTCCTTTACCTCCTTCCTTCTCTACCTCTTTACCTCTCTACTTCTCTACCTCTCTACTAAACCGTGACGCTATTTTTTATCCGCGTTTTTAGCACGGGCCATAACCACACAAACTCAGAAAACATCAAAGCGAAGGAAGCGTCAAATCCACTTGTATAATTTTCGTTGGTTATTCTTCATGATGGTAAGTATCTTTACCAGGGTATAAATACATTTGGTATAATAAACTGAAATCCATGGTGACGATTAACCTCAACGTAAATCGAAAGGAGTATGTAGTTGATGTTGAACCAGATACCCCAATGCTTTGGGTACTGCACAACAACCTGAATTTGGCGGGAACGAAGTTTGGGTGTGGGATGGCACAATGCGTTTTTTGTCAGGCCGGTTAAATAAGGCGCGCTGTTGCTTTGCTAAACAGTAATCCAAAGCCGGGTGATGACGAGATTGATTCTGCTATGAATGGAAATGTTTGTAGATGTGGCACGTATCTTCGTATAAAAACGGCCATCAAAACAGCAGCCAAATCAATGCAATAACTTTAAATTTTTTTAACATGAATGTCGTAAAAACATCACTAGGCAGAAGGTCATTTTTTAAAGCATCAGCATTGGCAGGGGGCGGCTTATGGTTAGGATTTAATGGCTTGATTTCCTGCACGGCCAATACCGCGGAAGAAGTTCGGGCATTGCCTACTGAGTGGTTTCAAATTAATGGCTACATAAAAATAGGAAAAAACGGTATTGTGAGTATCATGTCGCCCAATCCGGAAGGCGGCCAAAATGTGAAAACGGCTATGCCAATGATTGTGGCGGAGGAGCTTGATGTAGACTGGGAATCAGTGGTTGTAGAGCAGGCACACCTGGATACCAAATACTTTACCCGTCAATTTATTGGAGGAAGTCAGGCCATTCGCCAGGGATGGAAAAGCCTCAGGATGGCTGGTGCCACAGCGCGACAAATGCTTTGTGAGGCTGCGGCACAAACCTGGCAGGTGCCGGTGGAAGAAATAACCACGGAAGCCGGGATACTTTTTCATAAAATAAGCGGTAAGTCGGCAGGTTACGGCGAACTGGCAACTATCGCTGCTCAAATTGAGGTGCCGAAGGAAGTAAAGCTTAAAGCGTTGAAGGATTTCAGGATTATTGGCACTTCAAAGAAAAATGTAGATGGCCTGAAGATTGTAACCGGCAAGCCGCTCTTCGGAATCGATACAAAGCGGGAGGGAATGCTCATTGCGATGATTGTGCATCCGCCCGCTTTTGGGATGAAGCTAAAATCGTTTAACGATAAGGTCGCGAAAACAATGCCAGGGATCAGGGACATCTTCCCTGTGAAGGTGATGAATGATGATTATGAAAGACAATTTTTCGATACCTGTACCTTTCCGGAAGTGGTGGCGATCGTGGGCAACAGCACATGGGAGGTGATGAAAGCAAAGAAAGCACTGACCGTAGAATGGGAAGCCTTTTCAGATCAAATGATGAGAAAGAGCGGATTCTCCGGGCCTGCTTATGACGTGTCTGTTCCTGCCGGATTGGAGAGTACTTCAGGTCACAGTGCAAATATGGCAGCACTAATGGGTAAGCCGGCACAAGTAGCCCGCAAGGATGGTAATCCCGAAGAAGCTTTTAAGCGGGCTGATAAAATCATTGAAAGTACATATCATGCACCATTTCTTGCGCACAATTGCATGGAACCTATGAATTTCTTCGCTGATGTAACAGAAGAAAAGGCATTGCTTATCGGGCCGCTTCAAAAAGCGGAGCTTACAGAGCAAACATTGTCTGCACGACTGGGTATGCCATTGGAAAAAATTGAAATTCAAATGACGCGTTTAGGGGGTGGATTTGGACGCAGATCCTACGCACATTGGGTGCTGGAGGCGGCGCTGATTTCCCAAAAGGTAAGCGCACCGGTAAAGCTTATCTACTCACGCGAGGATGATATGACTGCTGGTATCTATCGCCCGATGTACAGTGCACACTATCGGGCCGCATTGGATGCAGATAATAATTTGATTGCCTTTCATGTAAAAACCGGGGGTATTCCGGAAAGTCCGCTGGAAGAAAACCGCTTCCCCGCAGGTGCTGTTGAGCATTATCTGGCGGAAGAATTCACCATCAATTCAAACCTCACAACCGGATCGTACCGGGCACCCCGTTCAAACTTTATGGCGGCTGTCGAGCAATCTTTTCTGGATGAAATAGCCGAGGCTGCCGGAAAAGACCCCATCGATTTTCGCCTTGAACTTTTAGACCGGGCCTCAAAAAATCCTGTGGGTGAAAAAAATGATTATGATGCCGGTCGCTATGCCGGAGTCTTAAAACTCGTGCGTGAAAAGGCGGGTTGGGGTAGTGGACAGGAGAACGTTCACCGGGGGGTGTCTGCATACTTCTGCCACAATAGCTATGTGGCGCAGGTGCTGGATCTGACCCTTCGGAATGATAAGCCTGAAGTTCAACGTGTGTGTTGTGCAGTGGACTGTGGTATTGTAGTGAATCCGGATGCTGCGAAAAACCTGGCTGAGGGGGCCATCGTTGATGGTATTGGTGTGGCTCTTTATGGCGGAATGACCTTTAAGGAAGGTGTTCCTGACCAGAATAATTTTCACAACTATCGCATGATTCGGCATCAGGAAAGTCCAAAAGCAATTGATGTTCATTTTGTGCAAAATGAAATTGATCCCACCGGGATGGGTGAGCCAACTTTTCCACCAACATTTGCTGCGTTGGCCAATGCCTTATACAAGGCCACCGGAAAGCGATATTATCACCAGCCTTTTATGGCAGAAGAAGATTTGCCGGCTGGTTAAATTCAAGGAACAACAACCACAATGTGTCTGATCCATTATTTTCATTTGCACATCTCACACAATTTCCTAATATTTACATGCAGGTTATTATCTATTACAAAAATCCGCAAGCGTATTTTTGTAATTAAAGGTAATTAAAGAAAAAGTTGTTTTCCATCCCCAGGGGGCGGGAAAACATTTATAATACATTTTCTTTGGTGCACTTGAATAAGTGAGTAACCTTTCGATTAAAACGTAATATTTGGTTATATTAAAAACATTTTAAAGCCTTTTTAAAGCCGCTTACGCATTTAAGGTATTATATAAAATATCATATTGAAATGAAAACAATTATCTATACATCGCTATTTGCTTTCCTCCTGGCCTTTTCAGCATGTGAGCAACCCGCCGAAGAAAAAGCAGATACTGCGCCAGCCATCGTGCCCGACCCCGATCATGGCAGTATTGAATTACCAGCCAATTTCGGAGCTTTTGTGGTCGCTGATAGTCTTGGACGCGGACGGCACCTTACTGTACGTGATAACGGTGATATATACGTACACCTGAGGGCAGAGACAGAAGATGGCCATTCGATCATCGCCCTGCGCGACTCTACTGGCGATGGACGGGCAGATATCCGGGAGGGCTTTGGGGGTGTGACAGGAACTGGAATAGAAATACATAACGGATACCTGTATTATGCATCCAATACACAGATCATACGCACTCCACTAACTGCTGGCAACCTGTTGCCTTCCGGAGCCTCAGATACTTTGGTAACGATGGTAGATGGTACAGGCCATATGGCCAAGACCTTTGACTTTGATGGCCAGGGAAATATGTATGTAAATATAGGTTCGCAGACCAATGCCTGTATGGAGACGGCACGCACCATGGGATCGCCGGGTTTGGATCCCTGCTTGGAACTGGAGACCAGGGCTGGAATATGGAAGTTTAAAGATGACCAAACCGGTCAGCAGCAGGATATAGCACTTCGTTATGCCACAGGGATACGCAACGCCGTGGCGCTGTCCTGGAATTCAATGGCAGGCAAATTGTATGCGTTGCAACACGGTCGTGACGATCTGCACAGGTTCTGGCCTGACTTATTTACCGAAGCACAAAATGTTGAGTTGCCTGCTGAAGAGTTTCTGGACATCGAAGAAGGCGATGATTTTGGCTGGCCATATTGCTATTATGATCCATTTAAAAATGAGAAATTCCTCAATCCGGAATATGGCGGAGATGGTGAGGTGACCGCACGCTGTGTTGATGCCAAAAAGCCACTCATTGGTTTTCCGGGACACTGGGCTCCCAACGACCTGATTTTTTATACGGGTAATATGTTTCCTGAAAAATATAAAAATGGGGCATTTATCGCCTGGCATGGTTCCTGGAACCGCCTGGGTACGGAGCAGGGCGGATATAATGTGGCCTTTGTGCCCATGAAAGACGGAAAACCCGCCGGTGTATGGGAGATATTTGCCAGTGGTTTTAAAGGGGAAAAGCCCATCACCAATTCCGGGGATGCGGAATACCGGCCTTGTGGCCTGGCTGAAGGCCCTGATGGGTCACTATATGTTGTCGATTCGCAAAAAGGCAGAGTATGGCGAATCATGTATTACCCCGAAGGGCTTCCCGAAATGGAAAAGCCTGTACAGGTGGCCGTTGAAGAAGACACCACCCAGACAGATGCTGCTACAGAATCGATGAGCCCCGGGCAAATGGCCTACAGGCAAAACTGTATGGCCTGTCATGCTGAGCATGGTACGGGCATGCCGGGCATGAACCCACCACTCATAGGTACCGAATGGGTACTTGGCGATAAAGAAAGGATAATTTCCATCGTTTTGAATGGATTTACAGATCCTATTGAGATCAACGGAGAGACCTTCCAGAACGTGATGGGTGCTATGAATTACCTGAAAGACGAGGACATTGCGGAAATACTCACTTATGTGCGTTCGGCCTGGGGTAATGATGCCTCTGCAGTAACGGCAGCAGAAGTGACGGCCGTACGCAATGCAATAGAACAGGAAAAGTGATATTGAATTAGATTGTCTTTTAAATATTTATTCTGTTCCCAATAGATCATTTGATCATGATCACGGCACGGTTTAACTTTACAGCAACCTATTTCACCAAAGGTTATAATCTAATATCTAAAATCTAAAATCTAAAATCTAATATCTAATATCTAATATCTAAAATCTAATATCTAATATCTAATATCTAAAATCTAATATCTAAAATCTAATACCTACCCCCCCTATGTATCCCGGCGAACGTCTCAACAGCATTACCCACCTTATCGGCGCAGCATTTTCGCTGGTGGGCCTGGGAGCTTTGATGACCGTGAGTATACTTGATAAAGACCCGTTGATGATTGTCAGTTTTTCTATTTATGGCTTTTCCCTGGTGGTGCTCTACACCATGTCAACTCTTTATCATAGTTTTAGGCCTTCAGGTCTCAAGACCTTGTTTCGGAAACTGGATCATATCTCTATTTACCTGCTCATTGCCGGCACTTATGGGCCCTTTATGTTGGTTTCCCTGAGGAATAGCCTGGGGCCGGTAATTCTGGCCGCAGTATGGGCGATGGCCCTTATAGGTATTTGCCTGGAATTGTTTTTGAGCAAACGCCGGATATACCTGCAACTTTCCCTGTATATTGGCATGGGATGGGCCTGTTCGATCGATTACCAGGGCCTGTTGGTATCGTTGCCCGGCGCTGGTCTTTTCTGGCTGGCCATGGGCGGGGTAGGGTACATGGTAGGAGTGGTTTTTTATGTGTTGGATCTTAAAAAAAAGCTACAGCATGCCCATGGAATATGGCACTTCTGTGTACTGATAGGTTCAATAGGACACTTCATTGCGGTGATAGGGTATGTGAGGGCATAAAGGGTTATGGAGTGTCCATAGTAATAAACTACTTCCGTTTACTGTAACTCTAAACCTGAATTCTAAGACTTTGCAAACTCTTGGAATTCAGGTTTACCCGGTTTAAAAATAAAAATAAAGTCGAAAGCCTTTAGGTGTTCAGCTATTCTCTGAAAACTAAACGGCATAATCAAATATTTTAATACTTTTGCATAGGTGTCATTTGGCGACGGCCAGGACAGTATATACTATTAATACTTGAGCAATATCATGGCAATAAAATATCAGGTAAACAGAGAAGCGGCTACGACCTTTTTAAAAGAGCTGCTCAAAAAACATTTGGGTGCTACAGAAATGGATTGGCTGGAGAACAAACTGACAGAACTCAACAAATATTTTTTGGAACGCAGCTATTTTATGGCTTTTTGTGGTGCACCGCGTTTTGTGGGTAAAGGTTCACTGGAGATCACCCGGGAAGACCTCATCAAAGCCGATCATTTGAGAAAAGGTTTTGATCCGCAGGGGTGGACAAAGGAGCTTATGGTTCGGGTATTATTGTTGTTGCAATTACCCAGCGAAGATTCGGCTTATTATCACCGGACATTGAAGAAACTCTTTGAAACCTCTACGATGAACGAGTTGATGGCGATGTATGCCGCACTGCCGTTGATGGCTGATCCGGAAGGACTCAGCATGCGCTGTGCTGAAGGCCTCCGCACCAATATGGTTACGGTTTTTGATGCCATTGCGCTGCAAAATCCCTACCCGTTTGATTACCTGGAGGAAGATGCCTGGAACCAGATGTTTTTGAAGGCGGCATTTCTTGACAGGCCATTGTATATGGTTTATGGGGTAGATGAAAAAGCCAATGCTGACCTGACCCGCATCATCTCAGATTATGCCCATGAACGTTGGGCTGCATCCCGGGTGGTGTCTCCAGAATTGTGGAGACCGGTCGCTAAGTTTGTAAATGATCAACTTATTGAAGACCTGAAGCGTTTGTTTGCTGATGAAAATAAATTAAATGTACAGGCTGCCGCATTGGTTTGCCATTATAGCGATCACAGTGGGGCTAAAGCATTGCTGGAAGACAGTGTTGAAGGAAAAAAAGCCATTGCTGATGGTTTGGATTGGGAATTGTTGGGGAAGGCCTGGTGGGCACTTAAGTAGCTATGGGGAACGCTGCCTTAAATTTGTATTTCCTCCCGGGCCTTCGGGAGGGATTTAATAATAATTCGATAAAAAGATAGTGTAATGGATAAAAAAGAAATGATACTCGATCCGCATGTGCATATGAGCAGTCGCACGACAAGTGACTATGAGGCCATGCGCGAAGCAGGGGTAGTGGCCATTATTGAGCCCTCTTTTTGGTTGGGACAACCGCGTACGGAAGCTGGAACCTTCAAGGATTACTTGAGCTCATTGGTGGGCTGGGAACGCTTCAGGGCAAGTCAGTTTGGTATCAGACACTATTCAACCATTGGCCTCAACTCCAAAGAAGCCAACAATACCTGGCTGGCTGAGCAGGTGATGGAACTACTGCCGTTGTATGTCATGAAAGAAGGCGTAGTCGGTGTGGGTGAAATTGGCTATGACGACCAAACCGAAGCTGAAGATAAATATTACCGTTTGCAACTGGAGCTCTCTAAGGAGGCCGCATTGCCCGTACAAATACATACACCTCACCGCGATAAGAAAAAGGGCACTACGCGTAGTATGGATGTGTGTGATGAGATGGGAGTAGCCCCGCACATGGTGGTGGTTGACCATAACAATGAAGAAACCATTCGGGAGGTGCTGGATCGGGGCTATTGGGCCGGATTTACGATTTATCCCTATACGAAAATGAGTAGCGACCGTATGGTGGAAGTGATCAGGCAATATGGAGCTGAGCGTATTATGATCAACTCTGCTGCTGACTGGGGCATCAGTGACCCCCTGGCAGTATCTAAAACACGGGATCTGATGCGTGAAAAAGGTATAGATGAGGATAGTATTCATCGGGTAGTGTATAAAAATGCCCTTGATTTCTTTGCCCAGAGTGGACAGATTAGCGAGGAAGATTGGATAAACGGGGTGGAGATCGACCAAAGTCAAAAATTTCAGGGCAATACAATACTTCGTGGCGGACAAACGCCCCAACCAAAGGAAAAATAGTATTAGAGCCGCTTTTTTGCTTGTGCAATGGGTGAATTCTTCATGAAAAAAGTAAAAGCTTATTTACAGTTGGCACGACCGGCCAATATCCTTACAGCTATAGCAGATATATTGGCAGGAGCCACCATGGCCGGATTTATGCTGAATTGGTTTGATGGCCAACTAATGTGGAGCAACGGAATTGAAGAACTGGCTTTATTAATTGTATCTACAATTGGTTTGTATGGTGGTGGTGTGGTGCTCAATGATGTCTTTGATGCCAGTCTCGACAGCGTAGAGCGCCCGGAGCGTCCCATTCCATCGGGTAGGGTCAGTTTGAAGGCGGCGGCATGGTTTGGTATAGTACTTTTACTGACGGGTATAGGCGCAGCATACCAGGTGTCTGCCATTAGTGGGCACATTGCAGCAGGAGTGGCTCTGTGTGCCGTTTTATACGATTATAAAGGAAAGCATCATCCTATCCTCGGGCCACTGAATATGGCAGGTTGCCGGGCAGGTAACCTTTTGCTGGGAATATCTTTTGTCCCTGCAGCTTTATCTGACCATTGGGTTTTTGGACTGGTACCACTTTTGTATATCACCGCCATTACCATGATCAGCAGGGGAGAGGTACATGGTGGGAGCCGGAAAAACCTGATTTTAGGCGCATTGATGTATCTCGCTGCCCTGGCTTTGCTGTTGGTGATAGCAAAGGATTTTCAATATTTGCATTCATTGCCTTTTCTGCTGTTGTTTGCCGGATTTGTCTTTCCTCCCATATACAGCGCGTATAAAAACCCGGTAGGTAAAAATGTCGGTATGGCGGTGAAGGCGGGCGTCATTGGGGTGATTCTGCTTGACGCGGCCATGGTGGCAGGTTTTGGCAATATGCTGATGGGTGGGATTGTGTGCCTGTTGCTGCCATTGGCGATGTGGTTGGGAAAGGCATTCGCGGTGACCTAGCCACCCTCACCTCCAACACTCCCATGTACTTAAAAAAAGAGTATCCCCATGATTAACTCTCCAAATATTTATTTAAATTTATTGCAACTATAACGTCTGCTTTATTGCGACATAACTCCTGAAAGATATTAGCTAATCCTTAAAACCTAACTGCTATGCCTGATATTCAACTAGAACAGGAGAAAAATCGCATCCTCTCCATTGATTTTTTTCGCGGGTTTACCATGTTTCTACTGGTTGGTGGGTTTTCCGGAATGTTTGGAAAATTAAATGTGGAGAGCAGCAATCCGATCATTTTTTTTCTGGGTAGCCAGTTTGAGCATGCAGAATGGATCGGCTTGCGGTTCTGGGACCTCGTACAACCTTTCTTTATGTTTATAGTAGGGGTGGCCATGCCTTTTTCCTTTACCAGGCGATGGAAAAAAGGGGACAGCTGGAACAAGACCTTTAAACATGTGCTCACCCGCTCTGCTTTGCTGCTCCTGTTGGGGTGGATGTTGGGTGCCCGCGAGAATTATTTTAACCTCACCAACGTATTGGCGCAACTTTCAGTGACCTATCTGATTGCTTTTTTACTTATGCGAAAGCCCAGGGTGTGGCAGTTACTTATTTCATTTGTGCTGATCCTCACCAATGATCTGTTATACCAGTTTTGGCCAGTGGAAGGCTTTAACCAACCCTATGTGGCAGACCATAATTTCGGATCGTGGTTTGACATCGCCATCACCGGGAATCTGGGCCCGGGAGGATGGGTGGCTTTTAATGCCTTTTCAACAACGGCCCATACTATCTGGGGAGTGCTGGCCGGCACGGTACTGTTGAATACCTGGCCTCAAATGAAAAAAGTTAAAGTTTTTTTGGCCGTTGGCATAGTGGGAGCAGTCATTGGTTATGTAATGGGTATTTATATTCCTATCATCAAACACATCTGTACAAGTTCCTTTATCATTGTTAGTGGCGGTTGGTGCTTTATTGCCCTTGGGATTTCTTACTGGCTGATCGATGTATTGCATATCAGGAAGGGGGTGGCCTTTTTTGCCGTTGTGGGTATGAATCCCCTCTTTATTTATCTTTTTTCCAATCTGGGTGGAAAACATTTGCTTAACCGGATGGTAGAGCCTTTTTCTTATCGTTTGTTATACTGGACCGGCGAAATGACTTATCAGGTAGGCACTACGCTCATCGTGGCAGGTTTGGTTTGGTATATCTGCTATTTCCTCTATCAACGAAGTATTTTTATCCGGATTTAAAATAAAAATATTTTACCTCCTTTGTCCCAATAAATATACCCAGTTCTTGGTATTGAACCGTGGTCAAATGGCCCAGACCTTTGTGGTATATGATCAACCGCCTCATATAGCATGGATATAGCAACTTTTTTGGAAAATCCTTCGATGAAAGCCATCCGTTTTCGGGTGGACAAGCTAAAGGGTAAACGCTTTTCTGATCTTGAAGATGCACAGGGCCACCAGTATGTGGATCTGGTGCAGGAAGGTGGAGGTGTGCTCGGCATAGCTCTGGTAGGGTATACCTATGTGCTGGAGATGGCGGGTATCCGGTTCTACAGCCTGGCCGGCACGTCGGCCGGGGCCATCAACACCCTCATGCTCGCTGGCATGGGCAATATCCAGGAGGCCAAGTCGGAAAAAATACTCAGGATGCTTTGCGAAAAAGAGTTGTTTGATCTGGTCGATGGGAACAAATCCGTGCGACATATCATTCGCAAGGCAGTGAAAAAGGAGGGAGGCATTGGCTGGGATTTACTTTTCAGGGGTGTGGGGATTTTTCGTACCCTAAGGGATAAACTGGGCATGAATCCGGGTGATAACTTTATACAATGG